>JAGDMJ010000361.1 GCA_017860555.1 Bacteroidota bacterium | reverse complement strand
TGCGGGGGAGCAGACTTCCTGATGGCTCTTCCCCGCAGATGGACCTGACAGGTATTATCGTGGATATTTCAGAGCGCAAGAAAGCGGAAATCGACCTCAGGGATTCCCTTGAGGAGATCAAGCGGCTGAAAGATTTGTTGTATGCGGAGACCGACTTCCTGAAGGCGGAGCTGGTTCACTTCCATAGCCACCCGGAGATCATCGGGAAGAGCAAGGCGATCGCGAATGTCCTTCGACAGATCCGCCAGGTGAGCGGGACGAGTTCCACCGTGCTGATCACGGGGGAGACGGGGACAGGGAAGGAATTGGTCGCCAGGGCAATTCACGCCTTGAGCGGGCGCAAGGACAGGGTCATGGTGAAGGTCGACTGCGCCTCCCTTCCGTCGGGCTTGATCGAGAGCGAGCTCTTTGGCCGCGAAAGGGGTGCCTACACCGGGGCCCTTGCCAAACAGATTGGGCGTTTCCAGTTGGCCGACAAGTCGACCATATTCCTGGATGAGATCGGCGAGCTTCCCACGGAGGTTCAGGCAAAGCTCCTGCGAGTTCTTGAGTCGGGCGAATTTGAACCCCTTGGCAGTCCAAGGACGGTCAAAGTGAACGTCCGTGTGATTGCCGCAACAAACCGCGACCTGGAGAAGGCGATGCGGCAGGGACGATTCCGCGAAGATCTCTTTTTCCGGCTGAGGGTGTTCCCCATTGAAGTGCCGCCGCTTCGCGAGCGGAGCGAAGATATCCCCCTCCTTGCCTACAGTTTTGTCCGTAAGTTCTCGGCGGACATGGGAAAGAACGTCCGAAATATACGGAAACACAGCATGATCGCGCTTCAACAATACAGCTGGCCTGGTAATGTCAGGGAGTTGCGCAACCTTATCGAGCACGCTCTTATCACTACCACGGGTGACACGCTCAACTTGGAACCACCGGGTTTCTCGGCGATGCCCGTTGGGGGGACTCTTGGCACCCTGGCCCATACCGAAGAGCAGCACATCCGGGCCGTCCTCGAAAAGACCGGATGGCGCATAAAAGGAATGGGCGGCGCGGCCGACTTGCTCGGCCTCAAACCCTCAACCTTGTACGCGAAAATGAAGAAGCTTGGGGTTCCTTCGAGACGCCAAAAGGACCAGATAGAGTCTTGAGGTCTAGATATTGACCTTTTGATGCGCCCTCTGGACCGCCGACTTCACCCCATTTTCCGCTAAGTCTCTATGCTGTGGGGGCTTGGAGCCCATCCGGACCGGTGTTAGCTGCTGGCATGGATATTGGTCCTTTCTTCTTTAACGATCCGTCT
The DNA here is from genome assembly GCA_017860555.1 of Bacteroidota bacterium. Classification (GTDB taxonomy): domain Bacteria; phylum Bacteroidota; class Ignavibacteria; order UBA10030; family UBA6906; genus JAGDMJ01. The sequence continues at coordinate 2,791 of JAGDMJ010000361.1, read as the reverse complement.
GGCATTATTTCCACTCTCATACGACGCCGCAAGTGATGATTCTGGCCCTATTGGAAATCTTCCCCCAACCCGGGAAGCGCAGGGAAGTCATCGAGATTCTTTTATCCGGACAGGGACAAATCCTGCTCAAGCCTGGATGCCTAGGTTGTGAACTTCTTGCGGGAATTCAGGACGACAAGCTCGTGTATATCGAGAAGTGGGAATCTAACAAGTGGTTCCATGTCCACCTGGCATCGGATGATTATTTCAGAATCCTGAACGCCCTCGAATTCGCCTCTCGCCCTCCCACCATCAGTTTCTTTGAGATTCGCAATGAAAAAGGGCTGGAAACGATCGAGCAGATCAGAAATGGCGAGGGAACCGAGGAAGACTAACTGCATCATCAGAGAGCGTGCCGTGAAAAGCGGACGCGCGCCCGAAGTCATCGATCATGTTATGCGTCTGCGAACGAACCTTTCCGGATTCCTTACCGGACGTGAGACGTCACTCCCACACTCCGAAATCCACAAATGACAGTGCCCAGCCCCAAGGTGAGCGTATGAACAAGAAAGGCTACCCATCTCTTTTCCAGATCAATACCCGAGTATTCCTGCGGGATCTTTCGCGGCGTCTTGGCCGGCCGGCCACGCTGGATGACATCACTGACAGCGAGCTCGACCGACTGGCGTCGATGGGCTTTCACTGGATATACTTGCTCGGCGTCTGGCAGACGGGGCCTCTGGGAAGAGGCGTCTCAATGCAGAATGCGGAATGGCGCCGTGAGTACCATGCGCTTCTGCCGGACTTTCACGACGACGATGTGTGCGGCTCTTGTTTTGCCGTAAGGAACTACAGCGTTCATTACGAATTCGGCGGTAATCCCGAGCTGGCGGCGTTGAGGGAACGCATCCATGAGCGGGGTATGCGCCTGATGCTCGACTTCGTGCCGAACCACACGGCTCCCGATCATGCCTGGGTCCATCAGCATCCGGAGTACTATATCCATGGCAGCGAGGAACTACTCATTCGCGAGCCACAAAACTATATACGTGCGGAGACCAGCCATGGGCCCACGATACTTGCGTATGGACGAGATCCTTACTTCTCAGGCTGGCCCGATACCCTGCAACTGAACTACGCGGAGCTGGCGCTGCGGGAAGCCATGACTTCAAATCTTCACTGCGTTGCCGAGATTTGCGACGGCGTGCGCTGTGATATGGCGATGCTCATCCTGCCCGAGGTCTTCGAGCGAACCTGGGGCCTGCGGCCGGAGCCCTTCTGGCCAACGGCGATCCAGCGCGTCCGCTCCCAGCGCCCCGACTTTGTGTTCATGGCGGAGGTCTACTGGGACCTTGAGTGGACATTGCAGCAACAGGGGTTCGACTACACCTACGACAAGCGGCTGTACGATCGGTTACTTCAAGGACAGGCGCGTCCGGTACGGGATCATTTCCGGGCTCACCTGGAGTTCCAGGAACATTCGGCCCGGTTTCTTGAAAACCATGACGAGCCCCGGGCCGCTGCTGCATTCTCCCGAGAGATGCATAAGCCTGCCGCCATTTTGACTTTCCTTTGTCCCGGCCTGCGTTTCATCCACCAGGGACAGCAGGAAGGACGCACAAAGAGAATTCCGGTTCACCTGGGACGAGGGCCGGCGGAACCGACCGATCATAACCTTTGCAACTTCTACGAACGTCTTCTTGACTGCATGCACCGTCCCGAGGTCCACGCAGGGGAGTGGCAGCTTCTTGACTGCACGCCGGCCTGGCAGGACAATTGGACGTGGGACGGCTTCGTTTCCTTTGGCTGGAGCGACGAAGAACGACTACGATTGCTCGTTGCCGTGAACTACAGCGCGAACCGGAGCCAGTGCTACGTACGCATGCCATTCATTGAACTGCAGGGAAAAGGTGTCGTCCTGAGGGATCTTCTGGGCACTGAAACATATGAGCGGTCCGGCGATGACATTCTCACGAAAGGCCTCTACCTGGATCTGCCCGCATGGGGATACAATGTATTCGATGTAGTCACGAGACATGCATAGTGATACACATGTGAAGATGCGGGCAACGCGCCGTCACCATGCCGAGAAGATCCGGTTGAAATGAGGCCCCGGGAGGTATCCGGGGCGTCGCGAACCACGAGACCGGGTGAACAGACAGTCACACGTAACATGCACGGACACAAATGAAATGCATATGGATCATTCTCCGAGTCGCGTGGGTTGGCTTCGTTTCTTCGGACGACCCTGTCTCCTGATGATCATTCTTCTCACCCATGCAGTCCGGGCCCAGGACGTTGAGATGATTGTATATGTCGGCACTTATACCGGCAATGGGAGCGACGGTATCTATGCCTTTCGTTTTGACTCCGCCACCGGCGAATCACATGTGATCGGCCTGGCTGCTCCAACGAAGAATCCTTCGTTCCTTGGTATCGATCCTGATGGGCGGTTCCTGTATGCCGTCAATGAGGTTGACGCATTCGAAAACGTCCCGACAGGAGCCGTCACTGTTTTCGCCATCGATGCAGCTTCGGGCGTACTCAAACCCCTGCAGCAGGTCTCCTCTCTCGGGCGTGGGCCGGCACACCTGTCTCTCGACAGGACTGCGAGGTTTCTCATGGTGGCCAACTATGGAGGGGGCAATGTTGCCGTATTCCCGATCGGGCGGGATGGAAGGCTTGGCAACCGTACTGCGTTCATGCAGGGCCACGGCTCGAGCGTGAACCGGGAGCGACAGGAAGCGCCGCATGCGCATGCCATTCAGGTCACCCCCGACAATCGGCGTGCGATCGTCGCGGACCTTGGCAT
>JAGDMJ010000360.1 GCA_017860555.1 Bacteroidota bacterium | reverse complement strand
GGATAGAGTTGATTGTCGATGATATAGGCCCAGGTATATTTCGCGCTGGACCTGCTGATAAGCTCGGAATCAAAGCGGTGGCGAGCCTCAAGCAGCACGTGCAATCCCCGGCAGAAATCCTCAGGCGTGTCGGAGATCAGAACGCCGTTGCTGTCATCGATGGTCCTGGCATTTTCGAACGTCCGTGTCGCAATCACCGGCATCCCGGCCAGCAGGTACTCGAAGACCTTCGTGGCGGGTTGATACTGGAAATGGTCCTCCATGGGAATGAAGGCGACGCCGATGTTTGCCTCATCGAAATACTTCCCGAGGTCCTTGTGGTCGACCCACCCGACATACTGGATCTCGCGGCTGCATGACGAACGACGGATGGCCTCACGAAGCCGTTCTGCCTCCCCTGAGCGCCCTCCCCCGCCGACAATAACATAGGACATCTTCAGGCATTCATGCTTCTCGTCATAGAAACGGGAGAATCCTTCCACCGTCTTCTCCATATCCCGGTGCTGCAGCGTACCCACGTAGAGCAGGCGCATCTCATCGAAGGTCTTCGGGGAGGACTGGGTATGTGTCGCCCCGAGCGGGACAAGACAGCACTTCCGCGCCGTTATCCCCAGGTCTTCCCGGAGGCTCTCTGAAAGGATCGTCACGTGCTTGAAGAACAGGCTCTCCAGGTAAATCAGGAAATTGTTGAACCTTCGTCTTATTCCCGCGGAGCGCACATACCCGGTCCGGATGTCCAGGACCATCGCCTCCCGTCCCGCGAACAAGGGGAGGACAAAACAACCCTGGAAGTAGACAACGAAGACCAGGTCGTACTCTCCCCGCCGGATCTCGCGTATCGATTCACGGAGTAGTCGGACCAGGCGTCCGATCTTCCCTCCCTGGCGCGAGACATAGCGCACGTTCACCCCCGGCTCGTCCACCCGGGCCGCGCCAAAGTCCCAGCAGAGGTACGTAATGGCGAAGCGATCCTTCAGGATCCGGCTATACTGATAGGGCGCGATGACCGCGCCGAATTGCACATGGGAAATGATCAGGATCCGTTTCGTCACCGCACCCCCACTTCCATTGCAGCCTGGAGAGCCGCGGGCGCAGGTTCGGAAGCCTTCTCATGCGCCCTTCGATCCATTCCCCCGAGCCCGATCCAGATGATCATGAAGCCCGAAATCATTGCGAACGGGCGACTGTAGAGGGCCTCATTGTACGTCCAGGCAGACGCAAGGAGCATGGCAAGGAAGGTATGAAACCGGCGCATGTTGCCGCTTGTCAGTATCGAGCGCCGCCTGAGAAACCAGAATGAGATCGGAAGCAAAACCAGCACGGCAAGGAATCCCCCCTGAATCCAGACAGTGTTGAGCTGGATCCGGGTTCCCTGGAAATACCAGAGCGAGCGGCCGAATGAAGAAGTGCCGAGGATGTTTTCGCCAGCAAACACGCCGTAGCCAAGCCCGAACAGCATCTGGAAAATGTCGCCACGCATCACGCGAAACATCAGGACCATTTTTTGGAAGCGGGGAACGTCGACGTTCTCTCGTGAATCGTACACGAGGTAGCGCTCGAGGAATCGTTCATCAAACACATTCTGCGGATCCCCAACGGTCTTCCCGTAGTAGTAGTTCAACAGGAGAATGAGTGCGACGCCGAACGCCACGATCGGGATGGACTTCAGGATCTTGCCTCGTGACATTGTCAGGAGAACAATAAACACCGCCAAATATATGAAGGAGATCTTGGTCTCGTTCACCGTGCAGGGGAGCAGCAACAATGAATAGAGGAGGACGCTGCGGATCCGCACAGAATCGGGATCGTCGAGCCAGCTTGAGCGCGCAATGAAATAGAACGAGATCAGGAATGCCAGCTGTGTGAGGAAACCGCTTCCGCCAGTGTAACCGTAAGTACCCCCGACGTAGTCTCCGGCGCCCCAGATGAGGAACTGATACAGGGAAAGGGGGATCTGGAGCAGGGCAAAAACGATCAGGAAGGCATTGAAGATCCGCTCGAACACCTCCCACCGGGACGACTGCGAGATGTCATAGAGGACGATCAACGTCGTGAGGAGGAACAAGGGCTGGCGGAGCCCGTTCAGATGTGTGGCGATGCCGACCGACTGCACGTTAAGAAAAAACGTCAGGGTCGAGACGAACAGAAACAGCACCAGATACCTGACTCCTGAGAACACCCTGGACCGCCAGACGACCGTAACCGCCATGCCGATCATAATGCCGTCGCAGGCGAACACGGCAAAACGGAAGATGCGCTCGGCCCCTGGCACGGCCATCAGCACCGCCCCAAAGAACGAATTCAAGAGCAGGACGAGGAAAAAAAGAAGAATTCTGAAGTTCATGTCTGCCGATACCTGTCAGTCAGTGCCGCTTCGTCCGTTGCCAGCGGTGCAGACCTGCATCCAATGACAGGCCGGATCAATGATGTCGTCACGTTTGGAACGAGACAACAGGACCGCCATCCATGGCATGGATTGCTACCTCGTACTCACAAGAATCAGGTTCGAGACTGCAGTGATGACGATCGCGCTCGTTGTGAGTATGCTGAAGAAGTCACGCCATTGGAAAGGGATGTTGTCGATGAAGATTGTATCCCCGGCCTGCAGGTTCAGGGCCATGTCGTCAATTCTGTCGAGATGGTTCAGGTCGACGGTGTACTCCACTTTTTTCATCTGCATGCTCCCTCCCCTCATGACACGGGTGATCTTCACATCGGCGATGTCCGCATCGGCGAATCGGGACTTCGTAGCGGCCGGGATTCTTGACGTATCCCCACAGGTTGATCGGCATGGTGATCTCGCCGGTCTTCGAGATGAAGTAGTAGGCAGCAGGTGACGCCCCCGTCAATGAGGCACCGATACCACTTTCAAACTGGGCGGTCCCCCGGGCAGGAACGAGGAGAACGACCAGGAGGAGAATACAGGTAACCGTTTTCGGTAGCATGCTTTACCCTGTTAGTGAACAACGCTAAACCTTGTGATGGACACCGTGTCCGTCGTTGTCCTGACCGGATCTCGCCCGCACATAGGCTTTCGCACTGTATCCTCCGTAGCTCCCACCCCGAGCCTTTCTGTATGCAATGCCGTAGGCTCTCTTCAGATCCAGGTTGTTCAGGATCACGCCAAGGATCTTTCCTCCAACCGCCTCCACGAGTTCCACGCCGTGCTGGAGTTCCTCCAGCGTGGTCTTCCCGGCAGACACAACCAAGATCACACCATCCGAAAGCGTCGCCAGAACCGCAGGATCCGTGACGGCCAGGACCGGGGACGAGTCAAACAACACAACATCATAGTCCGACCGCGCCTGTTCCACGAGCGCGCGCATTTTTTCCGATCCGAGCACCTCAGCCGGGTTTGGAGGAATGGTACCACAGACCATGACCGAAAGGTTCTCCACGACTGTTTTCTGTATTGCAGACGGGAGCGTGACCCTCGCAGTCAAGAGGTCCGATAGACCGGGTTCTTTCTTCAATCCAAACAGCCGATCCAGACTTGGCTTGCGGAGATCGGCGTCGATCAGCAGCACCTTTCTGCCATTCTGTGCCACCGCAATCGCCAGGTTCGCGGCGGTCGTGGATTTCCCTTCCCCGGGAGCCGGGCTGCTCACCACCACGACGCGCGGGATGGCCCCCTGCCGCGCAAATTGCAGATGTGTCCTGACCTGCCGGTAGGATTCTGCAACCGATGAGAAAGGATACGAATACGTGATCAGGTGAGGGTCCAGCCCTTTCCGGGCGGTTTCTCCGCCCACGATCCTGCCACCGCCGGTCGTGAGCTTCTGGAGTTCCCTGTCCATGCCAACCACCGCCGCGAGGGGCGTGTAGCCGTGCCGCTTGAGTTCCTCGGGCGACTGGATGCGAACGTCAAGGAATTCCTTTACAAACACGACGACCAGGCCGAGGCCCAGGCCAAGAACGATGCCGATAGCAATGTTGATGAGAAGCTTGGGACTTGAGGGTTTGATCGGTATGCTGGCCCGTTCAATGATCTCTATGTAGCCGATGTTTGACTGCTCCGTGATGTTGGCTTCGTTGAACTTCTCCTGTAGCATCAGGTAGAGCTTCTCATCGCTTGTCCGCGCGCGCTGGAGGCGTGCGAGATCGAGACTCTTCTGGGGAATCCGGTCGAACTGGCGTTCGTATTGCTGAATGACCTCCTCGAGGGCCTTCTTCTTCGCTTCAAGTGACTGGACCTCAATCGCGGTCTCAATGATCTTCTGCTTGACCGACTTCAGATACGAGGCGGCATCCTGGCCAGTCCCCGACTGCGGCGTCAGGTTGCTCAGGAATGTGTCCGTCCGCTTCTGGAGCCGTGCGGTAAGCTGAGCGATCTGCGATTCGATCTCCTTCACCCTCTCATTGAGGATCTCTCGGCTGACCGATGTTGGGTTTTGCGCCATCGTCACGTCGCGCTGCACCTCGAGCTTCGCGATCTGTTCCTGAAGCAGGCGGATATAGGGATCGCTCGCCTCTGCCATGACGCGTGCGACATTCGTTTCCTGCTGGGGCAGTTGCTCCTGATAGGAGGCCAGCGTGTTTTTCAATTTCTTCAGTTCGATTTCTGTGGCGTCGCGCTGCGCTTCCAGTTCCGAGAGCTTCTCAATCGTGTTCTTCGACTCTTCGTCGAGCGAAACAATCCCCTGCTTTTCCATGTACGCCTGGAGATTGTCCTCGATGTCGCTCAGTTCCTTCTTCTTGGATGCGGCCTGCTGGTCCAGGAACTCCCGGAAGGACCTGGTCTTCGCCCGGCTCATGTAGACGTTGCGGTCACGGTAGGATTCGGCAAATGTATTGGCAATGAGGGCGGCTTCCACCGGATCCTTGCTCTTCGCCGAAATCGTGATAACATCAGACTCGCGCACGGGATCGAAGTCGATCACCTCGCTGATCAGACCCGAGACCTCCTTGAGAGGGGCGATGGAATCCGATGATCCGTCCCCCGTTTGTACGAGAGTGATGGGAATGGGTCTCGTGGTTTCGGGTTCCAGATATCGCTGATCAATCAGGCGTTGAGCGACGGTATCGGTCAACGAGGTGGAACTGAGAATCGCCAGCTCGTTCTGCGTAATATTCTTGACCCCATCCGGCCTTACGGCATCGAGGAAGATGGTCGACTGCAGCTCCTTCGTATTCAGGAGAACTTGCGCGGAAGCCTTGTAGACGGGGTCGACGATCTTCGTAAAGAGGATCGTCGCGCCAAGGACAGCGAGAAATACTCCGAACACGATCCATTTCCCGCGGAGAATGATCGCCAAATAGTCCTGCAGCGACCGCTCGTGGGCCGATCCGTCTCCCGAACGATGTACTCCGTTATTTGCCATGTTTCTCCTTAGCGTCCAAATATAGTTAAATCATGAAACAAAAGCGACCCCCGGACCAGGGAGCCGCCCTGGCGAACACGCACGTGCCTCACGCTCTTGCAATTCTCCGGAAACTTTCCCACTTTTCTTAGTGTGTCCCCTGGAGGAATCGTGATCGTCGCTCTGACTCTTTTCGTCTATCTTATGATCGCCTGGATCATCCTGCGTTTCTTCCAGGTTCTTTACAAGCTCGATCAGCGGATGAGAATCATCTCCGAGGCATACATCGAAGAGCAGGCGAACCCCACCACCTAACGCTTCTGGTCAGTCAGTCGCCGGCCTCGCGTCTCGAAAGTCAACAACCTCGGATCCGGTTCCTGGCCTCCCTGTTGATGCACTTCCACCCCGATCGTGACAACCTGTGCCGGCACATCCTCGGCCGCCGTGAAATAGAAAATCGCGTACTGGGTTCCTCCCGCCGGGACATTCCCGACCGTGATGGAGTCATTGTACTGCACTCCCACCGGGATATCGATAGGCACCAGCTTCGCCACGACGTTGCGCACCGGAACATCGGAGGTATTGGAAATCACCAGGCGCAACCGCCCCGTTTCCCTGGGGTTCAGGACTTTTTCCAATGTCTGTCCGGAGAACTGCATCTCAAAAAAAAGCGCTCTCGTCTTCAACCTGTTCTCCACATACGCCGAGTCGGATGGAGCGAGAGGCAGCGATCCCGTGTTGCTCCGCCCGACGGCAACCTGCGCAAATGCCGGGATCACGGCCAGGGACAGAAGCCCAAACAACAGCGTCAGTTTTCTCATGAGTGCTTTAGTAAAGGGGGAACGTCGAATCATTGCGGTCTCCCCGGAGGTTGAGGAAATCCCCCTGGCGGCGGCGGTGGATTGTCGTCCCCGCCAGAGAGCAGGACGATGGCCAGGACTCCCCCGACAACGGCAGCGCCTCCTCCAATCCAGTACAATGGATTGACTCCCGGAGTCTGCACCATCTCTGCCTCAACAGTAAAAAAGAAATCCACTCCCTGCATGCCATCAGGGAAGTCTTTGAGGAAGTCCCATGTGATCCGGCGCTTCTCGCCCGGAAACACGATGCTCCCCACGTCCCCTGTGAGATAGACAGGCCGATACGCAAAGGTCCCGTCCCCCTCCCGACGCAGGTAGAGGGCCACCTTGTGAACCTTGTCAAGCGGGCCAACAAGGTCATAGTATATTCTCACCAATTCCCCTGTTACCTCGTAGCGGACGTTCCGTACCGCGGTTTCATCGTCCGCGAAGGCAGCCGCAGGAATCAGCTGGGCGCAGAGGAGCCAGGCAAGAACATAGCAGAGTGTCTTGAATCTTCCCGAAAATGTGATCATGCCATCCCCACTTCTATTTCATGAGTAACATTTTCCCCACAAAACTTGGTCCCGACACCGTCGTCAGCCGCACAAAATATACCCCTGAAGCGACGGGTAAGCCGGCACCGTTTCTCCCTTCCCAGGTGAACCGGTGTCTCCCCTGCTCCAACAGCCCGGAATAAAC
>JAGDMJ010000359.1 GCA_017860555.1 Bacteroidota bacterium | reverse complement strand
CCGGCGGTTTCCCGACGTGGGAACCGGCTGGCATACAGGGTGACCAGGTGGGATCCGAACATCTGGCGTGTTGAAATGCGCAAGCCGGGCTTGGAGCCCGGAGTGCCGGTGCCGCTGATCTCCTCTACGCAGATAGACGGTTTCCCGGCGTACTCGCCGGACGGCAGGAAGATCGCCTTTGGCTCGACCCGCTCAAGAGCAAGCGAGATTTGGGTTTGCAGCAGCGACGGATCCAATGCCGTGCAGCTGACTACATCCGGCGGAGGTGTGCCGAAATGGTCCCCGGATGGGCGGACGATTGTATATAGGGGTGGGGGTGGTGGACCAAACACGTCCGTCCACGTCATCAGCGCAGACGGAGGCGTGCCCAGACGTTTGACAACCGGGCCCTTTATCGATAAACGGGCGACCTTTTCCCGGGATGGGAGATCGATTTACTTCCCCTCAAACCGGAGCGGGACGTGGGAGATCTGGAAGATACCTGCCAGTGGCGGAACCCCGGTTCAGATCACCCTGGACGGAGAAGATCGAGAGTGTCCACAGGAATCGCCCGACGGGAAATTCCTTTACTACGAGAAGGGATATCCGACGCAATGCAGCATCTGGAAAATGCCGGTGCGCGGAGGCGAGGAGACCATCGTCCTGGATTCCGTCCATTGCACCGGAGGGTGGGCGTTCTGGAAAGATGGGATCTACTTCTTCAGACCAGCGGACGCGAAGGGACACAGCGACATATACCAATATGAGTTCGCTTCTGGCAAGACGAGCAAGGTTCTCACGATCGAGAAGCCCGTCTTCTATCACATCGAGGCTTCCCCCGACGGCCGGTCGATTCTGTACACCCAAAACGATCAAGACGGCAGCGACCTGATGCTTGTGGAGAACTTCCGATGATCGGGCAGACGGTGTCGCACTACAGGATCGTCGAGACACTTGGCGGCGGCGGGATGGGTGTTGCAATAGGCTGTGGGTGCGCGAACTGACCGGTCCCCGGAGCCCAGTTCAGAGGTACAATGCTGCTCGGGATGTGCACAAGCCCCGAAGTTTACATGTAGCATCGTATCGGAAGCCGAAGAGACCAGCGGCAGGGGGGCGCGCTAGGAGGAACGCGAGGACAGTAGGCAGTCAATTCTTCTTATCCATCTGTTTATAGACACTATGATGCGACATCACACGTTATTTGTGCATACGCGAATGCTGACATCCATGAACATGTCGTGGACAGGGCCATAGAGTATCATCGAAGAGCGTAGCTACAGGCTCTCAACATGTATATCAGATTACCGAAAAGGAGAGTTACTCGACAATGGAAGTGACATGTATCTTTTATATATCTCTTCTTGCTTCAACAGGCAGCTGTGTTAAAAAGGAGCTTGAAACAGCTACGACTGTGTTTGCGGGAAATCTGAGTGAACCTGAGGCCCCTGTGTGTCTTGCGGACGGAAGCTTGATAGTTGCTGAGATGGGTCATGGGCAGCAATCAATTACTCATATCAGCGCTGACGGCAAGACTCGGCGCATTATTGCCAAAACAGGAAGACCAAACGGGCTTGCCGTGGATAGAAACAACATTATTTGGGTTGCTGAATCAGAGAATCCTCCCTCCTTGATAAAGCTTGCCAAAGACGGGAAGAAAGAAATATTTATGGAGAATTATAAGGGAACTCCGTTCCTCTTTCCCAATGATCTCGCCTTTGGGCCAGACGGCGCCTTGTATATGACCGATTCCGGTATCAGATTATCTGACCTTGTGCAGAACGGGAGTATCCGCTCCGATTATATGGACGTCAAAACAGACGGCAGGGTCTTTAGGATTGATCTTCAGACAAAGGGTATCGAGGAGATCGATTCGGGACTCAAATTTGCGAATGGCATTGCCTTTGGGCCTGACAGCAGCCTCTATGTGAGCGAGATGTTTAGCGGAAATATCTACCGTTACCGGTGGATAGACGGTAGGATAGCGCCGAAGCGTGAATTCTTTGGGAACGTCTTTGACAAGGAGCGTCCAAAAGCATTCAACGGTCCGGATGGGATGAAGTTCTGTGCCAACGGTGAGCTTTTCATCGCGGTTTACGGAGCAGGTACGATAACGGTACTTGGAAGCGACGGCTCAATCATCAGGCATATACCGACAAAAGGCAGGATGCCGACGAACATTGCATTCTGTGCCGATGCGCAGAGGAGAGTTTATGTCACCGAGGATGAGACCGGCACGTTGCAGACCATTGATGTGGATGCTTCCGGCCTGCCGCTCTACAAATGAGAGAGATGGAATCTTGCCTGCCACAGAACCTGGCACGCCCCCGCTCGGAAACATCCAGGGTTTCGGATACCCTCTCGATACGCTGGGCCGTCGGGCCGGGCTTACGAGTTTCCCCGGTGTGCCCGCTGCAGAATCAGCTTGTCTAACGTCGCGTCGAATAAGGTCTTACAAAGTCGTGCATTCTCCTGCTCAAGTTCCTTCAGTCGCTTGGCCTAGTCTTTTCGCATTCCACCGTAGAGCTTGCGCCAGCGGTAATGAGTTTGCTCGGTAACTCCTAGAGAGCGGCATGCCACGGCCATCGTCGCCTCCTTCAACAGGGATACTTCAGCTTCCCGCAGCTTTGGAATGATTTGCTCGATCGTGAATTGCTTCCTACTCATTAAGCCTCCCAGATCGGCCCAAAAGCTAACACAGCCACTGGACCGATTTTAGGGGGGCAGGTCACCGCCTGGCCTCTGTGCCATGCCGCCCAGTCACCGCCGGTGAATCGTGCCCAAACGATTTCGCCGCTTATCCCGGGTATCGACAATTCGGCAACCGCATGTTGTTGGTTGAGAGTTTTTGCGATTTTCACTTAGGTCCCACGAAGTAGCGTTGTGGGAAATTGCGCCACAATGTCAATTCGGCCTGGCACCGCTCCGATTAGCTCATAGCAAAATGGAATCACGATCGTACCGAACAATATGCGCCGCGTGGTCTCGCATCCGGTTCAGGCCATCGTTAGGCTATTCTTCTTGCATTGTTCAGTATCAAATCGCCGCACCCCGTACTGACCGACGCCCGGGCATGAATTCGGCTGGGAACAGGGATCTCGGCCATATATAGAGATGCTGCCTCGTGCTCATTTGTCGGAAAGAAGGGGGCTCCAGGCTCGGAATGAAGATGGAAATCGCCCGACAACACTCCGCATTTTGGACACGTACTGGCGAAGTACTCCTGCCCAATCGTTTTTGAGAACTTCAGTTTGAAGGTCGGGACCCGTCCCTGGATGTATGCAAGAACGGCCTCCGGCAGTTCGGAAATCTCCGACAGAATGCAGATTTCCCCCGCTGTGCCCTCAACTTTAGGAGCAAGGATGGCGACAACCGGCATTCTGGCTCCGCATCGCCAGCACGAATACATCTTCGCAATCAAGTACAGCGGCGGGTCAACTGTTAGCCTGTCTTCGTTCATTTGGTCTTGTGTGTTGGGCGGTGATGAAACCTGGACCGGAGAGCATCTTACAGCGGAATCAGGCGATCACGAAAGCAGTAAGCGGGGATTTCTGGATACGACGGTTCCACCCGGGGAGGCCAACCAGTTACCCGTAGGATTACTTCCCCCAACGCTACTATTGGACCGGCACAGAACCGATGTGTTTTTGAAGTATTCACGGTGCGCGCCGTCTTGCTACAAGTAGTTAGCCACCGCAGGGGTCCTGGGCGGGCGGAAGCCTCAGCCAGAATCGAACCGTGTTTGTCAGGACCGGATCAACGGACTGCTGGAGATCGAGTCGGTCCAGCGCAGTGAGTAAGATGTTGCTCCCGAAGACCATGGCGAGGTATTTGGGGAGTTCTTCGACTGAACGATTCCAGTTGGGCAAGAGCTCGCAGAGGACGTCGTCGACCTGATGCTCGCACGGGGGCTTCAGGTGTACGAGGATTTGTCCGGCGTATTGCTGCCCGAGAAAGCCTCCGTAGGTGACTGACTCAATAAACGGAGCTGCAAGGACATGGAAACGCTTGTCTGCCGGGACCAGCTCGGCCTTCTTGATGAGTACCTGCAGCTCTTGGGGATTCACTTGCGAAGGCCAGCGGGCGACTGCACGGCGGAGCCTTTCAAGGAAGGCTGCGCATGGATCTTTT
>JAGDMJ010000358.1 GCA_017860555.1 Bacteroidota bacterium | reverse complement strand
TGGCACATCCGCGGACGAGGGGGACGGTAAGTTCGACTGCTCCCTGGCTGACGTGCGTCGTAACGGACGTGATCGCATCCGATCCCGGGTGAACGGCATCAACCAGAAGGGCGGTCGAGAGGCGCGGGACATGTTGCAGCTTCACCTTGACGCTCCCTTTCTTCGGGCCAAAGGTCACCGGCATCACCCATCCTCCGGTGACCTCGAAGAGGTTCACCTTGGCCGCTCCGCCAACGGCTTCAACGCAATGGGACGTCAGAACCCATTTCTTTCCACGCAGGGTGTGGAGCAGGGGTCCGTAGTCGAGATACTGCTGGTCTACCCATTCACCGGGGACAAGCGAATGATCGTTCCCGGGAAAGGGGGCCGTCGGGAAGACTCCGAGATGCAGGTATTTTTGAAAAAAGACATCGGGATCGGGTCGAAGATGTTTCTCTTCGCCGGTCCACCCCAGGGTCGGCTTCCGGATGCCTTGCAGGGCCGTCAAATTCAGTGGAGAGCCCGCATACGTGAACTCGTCAAAGAAGCCGTCGGTATGTTTGAGCAGGTCGATCCGTTTGTCGTGATTGTTGACGAAAATGACCTTGCCGGCATCATGCATCAGCGGTCCGAGTTTCGACAACGCTGAGCGCCAGGACCAGAGCAGAGAACGGGACGGGGCATTGTCGAACCAGCTTATGCCGTCATCCGCTCTGTGGTTGTACATGCGAAGCCAGTCCATCCGGTCGATGCAGATGCCTGAGGCCTCGGGGATCTCATCGATATGCCGTCTCGCCTGCTCCAGGAGGAAGAGTTGATATGCCGGGTCACCGGGATCCATGGCGATCCCGTCGCCCCACGTGTAGTAAGGGCCGTTCGCGCGATTCTTGGGGTTCTGACTGCGGAGAAGCTCTCCCGATTTGGGAGGGATTGGCAGAATCGCCCCCGAGAGACGGGTGGAAAGGTAGTCGTTGCAGTCACGCCACAACTCGGGATCAATGTTGGGCTTTGCAGATGGCGGAGGGTCAACTACATTGGCACCGAATTCCGTGATATTGAAATAGCTCAGCACATGGAATCCCATGGAACGCATCTTCGCGGAGTACTCGCGCATCGACTTGATCGAAGTCATGCCGCCGCCATATCGCTTCCATTGGACTGTGTCGTTCGCCACGGGTGGGAGGAACATCCCCATATATGGAAAGTCGAAGCTGGCCTTCCAGTTCACGCCAAACGCCATCTTCTTCATCCTGGCTACGTCAAACTCTGCTTCGTGTGCAGAGTAGGCTCCTGTTCCTGCGACTTCGTCGGCCCTGGGGACAGAAGGGTCGAAATAGGCAGGGTAGCGCTCGGCCATCCAGCGCAACCCCCCTCGCCAATCGGCCTCGTGAGAGACAATGTCGAGCGCGAATTTCACCGGCGATTCCCCTGAAATTCTATGGAACAAGCGGGAGAATGTGAACTTCCCGTTCTTGTCCATCACGAGGCGAAGGTCCAGCATCTGATCCTCCGGACAGAGGGCCAGGCTAATGCCCTGATCTACATCGGGCTCCAGGATGGAAAGAAGAGGGATGCTGATCAGATTCCCCTGAAATGGAATGAAGCCAACCTTTGGATCGATGAAGTTGTATGCCTCAGCGCCGAACCAGAGCGTGTCGGTCACGAAGGGAATGGAGACGAGCGGATCGCTCCAGTTCCATGTTGAATCCCCCGGCTTGATCCCCAACGCAGCAAGCTGAGCACCGGTCATCCTGGCAATGGATCCCCGCCTTGGGTCGCCCCAGGGTGCCCAGACTCTGGCCCGACCGGGATCGGGGAACGTGAGTTCTGTTTCGATCGGCGTGCTCCAGGGCCGGCCGCTTCCCCGGATCTCGACCTCCCAACGTATGCTTCTGCCTGATGGGATGAACCTTTCGATGACAGCGCACTCGTTGGCATCGCGGTTGGAGATCCAACGCGAGGTGAAGGCAAGGATCCTGCCGGGTAACAACTCGGGCTTTTCGGGATCGACCCGCCGGCAGTCAAAGAGCACGAGGCGTGCCGATACGGGACGCTCTGTGCCCTGGGTGCCGTATTTGAGGCCGACGATCTCGCCACGGGCAGAAAGGGACGCAGAAACGCCGGCGTCGGCTACTTTATACGTTTCGGCTGCAATCGATATGGTCGGGAAGATCGTGGCGAGTGTGATCGAAATAAGAAAAGCCTTGAAGCCGATACGGGTCATGGTCAGGCTCCCTGGATGCATTCAAAGATGTGCATGATGAAGAGATGAACGAGGCAGGTTTCTCTACAAAAAAAGCTACAAAAGGAAAGGCGGAAAAACAAGCGTACACGCCGCGCACAAAAGGAATACCGTCCTCGACGGCAGGCGCCGGCACCGAGGGATGAAAGTGCCAGGACACTTGACGGCCCGGAACACAAGGATGAGCAAGAACATGTACGAGAAGCACAAACACTTCGAAATCGTCTCTTGTGCCTGTTGCGAGTCATATGGCTGTTCCGATGTGGAGGTGATGTCACAGAACTCAAGAGAGCATGAAGAGACAGTTTTAGCGTTCGGATGTTCCACGCAAGACGTGCATCCGCCTTCGACGGAGATCCACGACCGTGAAAGACCGTCACAATACAGTTGTATTATCATCCCATTTTCAGTAATTTCCATTAATTGCCTTGCTTCCTTTACACGCATTTCCCGGATTCTTCTTATGCGCCTCAGCTCCGGCTTCATCCCGACAGTCAAAGAGACACCCACCGATGCTCAAATTCCCAGCCATCAATTGATGATCCGGGCCGGAATGATCCGGGCACTGGCGGCGGGAGTATACGTCTTTCTCCCGCTCGGGTATCGCGTCATGAAGAAGGTCTCTGAAATCGTCCGGCAGGAAATGGACGCTATCGGCGGGCAGGAGGTGCACTTACCGGCGCTCAGCCCGACGGAACTCTGGGAAGCGACGGGGCGTGTCAAGGCTTTCGGAGATACCCTTTTTCACCTGAAGAACCGCCCGCTGGTGCTCGCACCGACACACGAAGAAGTGGTTTGCTGGCTTGCCAAGAACCACGTGAAATCCTACAAGGACCTCCCGCAGATCTGGTACCAGATCCAGACGAAGTTCCGCAACGAGCCCCGCCCGCGTTCGGGAGTATTGCGCGGCCGCCAGTTTCTGATGAAAGACAGTTACACCCTGGACAGCACGTGGGAAGGACTGGACAAAGGGTACAATCTTCATGCAGAGGCATACAAGAAAATCTTCTCCCGTTGCGGGATCAGATTTTTCATCGTCGGGGCGTCGAGCGGTGCCATGGGTGGAAGCGGGTCCCAGGAATTCATGATGGAATCGGAGTCAGGTGAAGACGTCCTGGCCCTGGATGAACAGGGGGGGTATGCCGCCAATCTTGAGGTTGCCACATCACGGGTGCCCCCGGCACCGCGCTACGATCTGAACGAGCCCATACAAGAGGTCCACACGCCGAATGTCAAGACTATTGATGAGCTTGCGGTATTTCTGAAAGTCGACCACGCGAGGTTGGCCAAATCGGTGGTCTACTGGGCGGGCGAAGACCCGGTGCTGGTCCTTATGATGGGCAATGATGAGCTCAACGAATCGAAGTTTTCTTCTGTCGTCGGCGGTGATGCGCGGCCAATCGAATCCGAACGCCTCAGAGAATTGACGGGCGCGGACGGCGGATCGATCGGGCCGGTGGGACTCAATGGGCGAGGGATCAAGTTCAAGATCATTGCGGACAAGCGGCTCGAGGGAGCAAATAACCTCATCAGCGGTGCCAACAGGAATGACTATCATCTCGTGAACATTGATCTGCAACGCGATTGCGCGATCGATGGCTTTTACGATCTCCGGACTGTCCAGGCAGGAGAACGAAGCCCGGTGAGCGACGCACCCCTCCGCATCGTTCGCGGGATCGAGCTCGGCCACATCTTCAAGCTGGGCACGAAATACTCGGACTCGCTGAACGCGAAGTTCCTTGACGAAACCGGCAACGAGTGCCCGATCATCATGGGGAGCTACGGCATCGGCATCGAGCGCATCATGGCCTGCCACATCGAACAGAACCATGATGAGAACGGAATCGTCTGGGATCGGGCAATTGCACCCTACATGATCCACCTGATCTCGGTGGGGAC
>JAGDMJ010000357.1 GCA_017860555.1 Bacteroidota bacterium | reverse complement strand
TCGGGGAAGCGAGCAAAGAGGGGCTGAAAAGACGAAGACTCAACCCCACAATCCTTCATGGTTTGAGTCTTCGAGTAGTTCGCTCCGCGAGAGGCTTGAAAACTCGAACTTTGTTCTCGTCGAAATCCCTATCGAAATCCACAATTTGGGGCACGGGCAGCGGCTCATTTGCATATCGCCCAGTATTCCGTAGACGATTTCAGGCGGCGGATGCATCCGCGACCCGCCTCATCGCTTCAGTGCTTTCTAGAAACTCACGCTGACGCCAACATTGAGTCCTTCGTACCTCAAGGGCTCCTCGCCGCCGAATGGCCAGCTCATGGCGCTTCTCCTCAGCAAATAGTAACAGTAGAGATAGCCCGACCTGACGGCCATGCTGATGATCGGTCCGAAAACCGGATAGTCGTCAACGAATTTCCCCAGACCGTAGTCCATGGCTCGATAGCCCACCTGAGCCAGGAGGAAGCTCCCCACCCAGGGGAGAAACTCGGTCCTGGGGAACACCATCCCGGTTTCATAGCTCGCCGTCAACTGAAAAGACTTCACAATCTCGGCCTTGAACCCGTACAGGGCACGGTCTCCCAATCTGTGTGCACCTGGATATCTTGCCAGAACCTCCTGATCGCTGGCCGGGATCTGTCCCTGCGGAGAGCCTTGCCCGCCACCGAACTCATCGACGTTCGCCAGGAGCAGTGATTGAGACACATACGGGAGGAACGTAACGTCGCTTCCATAGTAGCCGAGCCCTTCGGTTCGCCCGAGGCCGAATCTCCGCCATGAAGACGTGATGTCAGTCTCCCCCCCAACCGTCAGTACAGCAGTGCTGTTCGATGCGGAGAAGAAGATGTACCACTCGTTGAGCGAGGCATTTGTCGGAGAGAACTTGTCCAGTTCGCTTCTGCCAAGCTTGAATTCTACAGTTCCCACAGGAGCAAAGCCACCGGTAACGCCGTTATGGGCAGGGTTGGCCTGGCCGTACGTCACCTCGAGCAATGTGCCGGATTGATACCAGAAGTCCGCCACATACGTGTTGTACATCCTCTTATAGAGAGGATTAACGATCGCCGTGTCAACGGATCGCTTCCCCTCGATCGCCAACTCTTTCTGATTCACATATTTCATTTCCTGAAGCGCATACTGATAGTACGGGATATCCAGCAGCAGAAAATCCGGGAAGAATTCGTGTTCGCGCAGGAAATCCAGCCTCCATTCCTTCGCGAAGGTCCACAAAAGGATCTTGTAGCGATATTGTGACGCGAGCTCCATTGCCTTGCCGATCATCTCCAGGCTTGTCTCGATCGACTTTGCTGCCAGGACGATATTGGCTCCGAATGAAATGGTGTTGTGGGATCCCCTTGGTAACCCGGCCGCCTCCGGATAGAACTTCTCGATGTCCTCCACAGGCTCAGGGCCAATGGAGCCCTCCAACCCAATGTCCGAGTAAGGACACAGGTCCTTGAACACTCTTGCCGCACCCTCCGTGCGCACGAGAAAGAGAATCTTCCGCTGCTGATCTGCGGTGAGTCCTCCCAGATCCGGCTTCGCCGCTGTACGGATGTTCTCGTCGGAATCGGGCTTCACGTCGATGACCATCGTCTGCAGCCTGGGATCATCAAGGAAAAGGTCGAGAACATCTTTCAGCGGCTTCATGGGTGCAGCAATAAATGCCTCTGAGGCCGTCGCCTTGTTCTCCGGCACGAACGCGCTTTTGAGGACGAGTGTGTTGGTCAACTCGAACAGCGACTTGTCTTTCACAAATCCGTGAGAGGTGGTTGCCGCGCTCAGATCCTCATCGTGGCTGACCACAAATCTCTTGTCGCGCGTGATCCTGATGTCGAACTCAAATCCCCTGTAGCCGGAAGCCAGTGCAGCCTCGAACGAGGGGATGGTATTCGCCGGAAAGATGCCGTCGTAGTTGTTCGGTGGCTGATAGCACAGGCCTCGATGTGCAATCGGAATCACTTTCATGCTGTCGGGTGCCATATGCGGACCGTAAAACCGAAGCTCGACCTGTTCTATCGTGTTCCTGTCGGTGGTGACAGCGGCCACGACTCTGTTCTGGCTGATGCTGGAGAACTGGATCTCCCCCTGTATGTCCTCATCGTGGCCATCCTGCCAGGAGTAGGCATTCCGCGAATGAACCAGACTGGTGGTGATGTAGTGATGTGGCAGAAACGAGCCCTTGATGCCGCTGTAGTACTTCCCGTCAGCCACAAACTCGGCTTTGTAGAGATAGACGACGTTGCCAAGGAAAGGAGAGCCGATGGTCTCTGACGGGAGACCATCGATCACGGAATGAACAGTATAGAATCCTGCGCTCATCGGCGGCGTGTTGTCCGTGAAGGCGGGAGGTTCCTGGAGCACGCGATGGCCGGCACAGGATGTGAAGAGTATCAAGAGGGCAAGGAAGGGCCAGCGTGGAATCGCCCCGGGGAAGTGCACGCTGCGTCTACGAAGGTGCTTCACGACCACAGACCTCCTGCGAGGCGAATATTCGTTTCCACGGCAGATCCCTCCCTGCCCCCATCCGTACAATTCGATCGAGCCGTTGGACCGGGGGGCAGGTAACCCTGATCCGACGACCCTGATCAGAGGATGAACGTGACGCCGAACTTCAGCGTTTCGTGTGTCAGCGGCGTTTCTGAGTCAAAGGGCCAGTTCATTTCTTCGCGCAGCAGCTGATAGAATCCCCAGGCGATGGCCGTCCGGAGGGCAAAGACCATGATGGGGCCAAGCGCTGGCGACTCATCCAGCATGTCTCCGCTAAAGAATGAGACCACTCCGTTCGCAGCGCCGACAATCGCGTAGCTGCCCAGCCATTCCCAGAACACAAACCGGGGATAGATAATGTTGGCCTCATATCCCCCCGACAGGGAGAACTTCTGACCGATATTTGCGCGAATACCGCTCTCTGCGGCGAGGCCGAACCGGAATGTCCCTTCGTACCGGTCGAGGATATCGTTGTCGGTTTCACCGAGTGTCTGCGGCCGGTCTGTCGACAGCTTTGTCCAGGTAGCGCCCGAGAGAAAGTAAGGAACAATGACGGCATTTGGGAGCGCATAGCCGTACCCCTGTCCGTAGCCGAAACCGAATCGACCAAGCGAACCTTTCAATCCCTCCGTCCCACCCGTGCCTCCTCCGAGACCGTCGTTGTACCAGCCGCCCATGATGAAACCCTCGCCGAGCGTCACGACCCCGTTCTTGAGCGTATCGACGTAGAGATACCCGCCCTTCAACTCCACTGCTCCGATTGATGGAAACTCAGCCTCAAGGCGTTTCTGGCGGGGCCAGTCAATTCCATACACTATTTGCAGAAAGGGATGCGGATGCTCTCCTATGATCCAGGAGTATGGGCTTGAGCTGGGGGGATCGCCAGCCAACGCGGCCGGGGCGAAGAGCGCAAGCAGAGCAACCGCGATCAAGAAGAAGCGAAGAAGTGGCATCATTAGACCCTCCATTGAGAATGTAAACTGTTATGAATTCGCAGGTTTCGAGAGGTCATGCGGGATGCGGAAGATGTGAATCGACTGGTCTTTCTTCGCATCCCGTTCTGGCTGTCCGTGCTTCTTCTTGTCAGACACCGCAACCAGCGTGTCTTCCGAAAGCCAGGCAATTCCTTCCACATTTCCGTAGCTCTTCTTCGGGAATCGGTAGACGGCCTCCGAGCCGGGAGACACTGCATGGGGTTCCTCATCGACTCTCGCCGTCCACACGCGCGCCG
Source organism: Bacteroidota bacterium (assembly GCA_017860555.1). Classification (GTDB taxonomy): domain Bacteria; phylum Bacteroidota; class Ignavibacteria; order UBA10030; family UBA6906; genus JAGDMJ01. The sequence goes on along the minus strand of JAGDMJ010000357.1, from coordinate 413 downwards.
AAGACTGCGACACTACCGCCAGGCGTCCATCCCGGTAGGCCAGCGCCGCATAGTCCTCAAACTCCGCCGTCATTGGAAGGTTGATCTGGTACAAGGGATTCCAGCCGCCGTCAGCCGCCCGCGCGAATACTTCGATCCGCTTCTCCTTTAGAAGAATCATTGTTCCAACTATGGGCCTTTAGACCTTCTACTTAAATCCAAAAGACTCAAAACACACCAGATGGTCATAATAAAGTGTACCAGTACTGCCGCCCATAGGCCAATACCAGACAAACCTAATCCTATTTTTGCATAGGCCAATACAGCAAAAACACCTGCATTATAAACGATCAATCCAATGATTACACCTTTCACAGCGCTGCTCTGGTTGTCGTTACGTGCGATCCAGCAGGTAATCCCCAATGCAATTAATG
>JAGDMJ010000356.1 GCA_017860555.1 Bacteroidota bacterium | reverse complement strand
ATGAAGGAGCTGGAGGAGCTGACGAAGCCGTACTTCACCGATGCGAGCTTCTTCAAGGAGTCATGGTAATGCGTTGATAAGGGCCGGGGGCTTCTGGGTGAAGCTGCCCGGCCTCCTTCGTTCACTCCTGAAATTCTTCTTTCTCTATTCTTCCTTCTTGAGTATATTGGCCTCATGGAGGTCCCGACATGAGATCAATTGCACCGCGCATATTGCTTGCTGTGGTATCCTGATCCGCGTCTTCGCAGACTCTCACCATCCGCGTCCACGCCCCTGCTGACACCCCGGACAGCGCGGCGCTCTTTGTTGCCGGCAATCTACCCTCCCTGGGGAGCTTGCAGCCGGACGGACTTCGCATGATGAAGGGCGATAGTGCGGTCTGGAGTGCCCGAGTGACTGTGCCTGAAGGCACCGGGGTTCTACCTTGACCACGACGCGGAGCATACCGGGCGGGCGTGGGGGAAACGCGTCTGGTGGCCTCTGGAGCTTTTCTTTGGAAAACAGAAGACATACCCTCTTCAATCTCATGACTTACTCCGAGCTCCTCACCGCCATCTACGGCCACTTCAACCGGCTGCTGAATTCCCCGGTCAGTACAACCGAGACGGACGGCGCATTTGTCTTTTTCCCGGAAGGATATACCGGAGCGGTGGACTTTGACCAGGTCAGTTGTGAATTTTGGCCGGTTCATACCATCCGCCAGTTCCTCAAATCGGGCGGGCAAACAGATGCGGGACTTATGGATCTGCTAGAAGATCTTGAAACCGGAGAGGAATTCCTGGCCCTGATCGTGGAACAAGAGCCGGAGAGCGAACGCCGGATCGTGCATATCCATAAGATTACAGACCTGGGTCTGAACTAGCCGGCTCTCCTCAGCATTTCGGGGATGACTATCCTTGATTCTCCTCTCCCGAGGTGCTACATTTCAATTGCAGCATGATGCAGAATGACGGAAGAGGGCGAGGGCCGGCATGTCCGATACAATTTCACACGCGACGCAGGGTGGTCTGCTGCTTCTGGCACCCTTCATTGCCAGAATTCGTCGCCGGATGTGGATATGGATCCTTGCCCTGATCGGTGGGTCCGTGGGCGTGCTTCCGGATCTCATTGGTGCTTATGGCAACTTCATCAAACATGACCACTGGACGCTCTACAGGAGTGCACACCGTGGAGCAATCGCTGAGATCCTCCAGTATGTCCCGATGTACTGGCTGCACCTGTATACGGACCGGCTCACCCACGGTCCAGGACATCGCTGGTGGATCCTCAGCGAGCGGCTCTGGATGGAAGTGCTGTTCTGGGTTTTGAACCTGGCAGTGATAGGGATCTACGTGAGAATCCGGAGAAAGATGAGGCGGAATTCCACAGTGGTTCCAGAGACCTGAAGAAGTCGAACACACAGTTTGCTGAACATCAGCTCAAGACAAAAAAACGAGTAGCCACTAGAACACAATGTCCGACCGCTGTTACAGGCAGCTTGCTTCTCTCCTCGACTCCCTCCCCAACCGCTTTCCTTCAACGCAGTCGGGCGTTGAGATCAGACTGCTCATGAAGATCTTTTCTCCTGAAGAGGCGTTGCTGGCGTCTGAGATGACTGCAACCCCTGAGCCCGCGGCAGTGATTACCGGCAGGGCCGGGGTGGGTCCTAAGGAAGGTCGCGATACCCTCAAACGGATGGCCGCGAAAGGGCTCATTTCTGTGAAGCGAGGGGAATCGGAGTTTGGATTCCATCTGAAACCATTCGTTGTCGGATTCTATGAGAATCAATTGCCACGGATGGACGCCGAAATGGCGGTGCTCTTCGAAGAGTATTTCAACGAGACCAGAGGGGCATTGTTGCGCGTAGCTCCGGCGCATCACCGCGTGATCCCCGTGGAACAGGCAATCCCGTTCAAGATCGGGATTCAGCCGTATGAACGGGCCGGCGCGCTGCTCGAGGAGGCCCTCTCATGGGGAGTGCGCGACTGTATCTGCCGGGTCCAGCAGAAGCTTGTAGGAAAAGGATGTGATCGGCCGGTCAATAGCTGCCTGGTGTTCGCTCCCGTGAAGAACGCCTTCGACCGCAGCAAGACAGACCGTGCTATCAGCAAAGAAGAGGCATTACAGATCTTGAAAGAGACTGAAGAAGCGGGGTTGGTCCATACAGTGGGCAATTATCGGGACGGTCTCGACTATATCTGCAACTGCTGTACCTGTTGTTGCGGCATTCTCCGAGGGATAGCTCAATACGGCATTTCGTCGGCAGTCGCCCATTCTGAATTCTTTCTCGTCGTCGATGCTGATGCCTGTTCGGGCTGTAATAACTGTATTGGGAGGTGTCAGTTCAATGCACTCTCCCCCTCGGATGGCATTATCGCCGTCGACTACCATCATTGTATGGGATGCGGGGTGTGCGTTGCGGCGTGTCCCACCGCTGCAATGCACCTCGAACGACGGCCGGCGAAAGACATCACCGTGCCCCCCGCCGGACACAGAGAGTGGGCAGCACAACGCTCGGCGTCACAGGGAAACCGATCATGAGTAAGCGGCAAGACCCCCCCAAGCCCCTCACCGTCCGGTGTCCCAACTGCAAGCAGACACGCGAGCCTGACTTCAACGAGACAACAAAGCGTTATGTCTGTTCCATTTGCGGCGAACCGGTCGATGCGCAGGTATTCATTGAGAAGCGAAAGCGCGGAGAGAAATAGGAACAACGACGCGATGGTGCGTTTTCTTACAGTTTCGTGACATCCGGGAACGTGCAGTTTCCCACATTTGCCCCATTGACGATGGTCAGTGGACCAAGGATGATCGGGTAACCTGGAGAGACCGACATGCCGACGCGACGACTTCGCCCCGTGTACTATCCTCTGCTTCTGCTCGTGCTCCTTCTGTCCTCTCCGGGCACATATGCCCACAAACAGCCTGTCCACCATTACATCGCGCGGGAAGGGTACTCACTTCTTCTCCAGAGAGTCGGGTATGATATCCCCGCGCTTTCGGCGGCGATCGGCCTTGCGGATCCATCGTTTGCCGGGGATTCTGCCTGGCAGAAAGGGTACATCACGACGGGCGCGTGGCGGGAGGATGAAGAAGATGTTGTCTATCATTACGACATATTGCCCGGCTTGAATTACGCGCTTACCAGCATCACACACTTCTGGGATGCTGACCAGGGAGACCTGAGCCGGAATCAGTTCAGGCTCATGGTCGAACGGCCTCCGCTGCCCCCCATTATCACAGATATCGGTCCCTACCAGAACGCATATGACAAGATACTGCAATTCGCTCATGGGGGTTGGACATTCTGGTATCCTCGAACGATCATTTGTCAGAACAGCACCAACAACCACTTCCTTGTTATCACTCCCGTGGTGGCAGGTGGCGGGTTCGGCATTCCGTTGGAATACAAGGGCCTCACAACGTTCTACATCACCTCGAAATTGAAGGTCCGCGCTGATCAAATCGCGGCCTGTGTGGTATTCGATGTGAACGACCTGAAAACAATAAGCCTTTCCGACGTTGTGGAGATCGAGGTCGCTGACGACGTTCGCAACACCGTTCTGTGGGAAGTGCTGGGAAGGATGTGCCATTTGCTCGGGGACATGAGCATCCCGGCTCATGCGCACAGGGATGAGCATGGCTTGACTCCGGACAGTTACGAAGATTATGTCGGCGGGGCGGGGGACCCCTACAGGCAGTGGCATCACGGCAATGCCGGCGCTCCGATTCTGCTGAACGGACCGACAGATGAAGTCCTTCATTTCCTGATGTACATCATGCAGCAACAGGCTGATCACTTCGGCAGCAACGGACCTGCGGATGGCGCCGGGAATAACATCCTGGGCGGGGATCCTAGCAGGGCCGAAATCGATTTCCTGAATGCGATCAACCTCGCTTCGCTCGCCGGTCCCATAGGTGACGCCGGGCCATGGACGGCCGAGAATTTGCACACCATCGCGGACAAGACCATACCCATGGCGATTCGTACCACTGCCGGTCTCCTCTACTGGTTCTGTCACGAGACGGGGTTGGTCGAGACAATACCGGGAATTGCCACAGGGGTTGAAGAAGCGACGCATGCCGCGGTCTTCACCTTGATGCAGAACTATCCGAACCCGTTCAATCCAAGAACAGTTATCAGGTTTTCCGTTCC
>JAGDMJ010000003.1 GCA_017860555.1 Bacteroidota bacterium | reverse complement strand
CCTTGACGATAGCCGGGCTGCTTCAATGCTCCGGGCATATGCAGGAAACGGCTTCACATCTGACTGGGGAGTCCGGATCCTCAGTTCGCAATCTCCCTTGTTCAACCCCCGCGGTTATCATTATGGAAGCATCTGGCCACTGTTCACGGGGTGGACAGCACTTGCGGAGTACGAGTACGGTAATTCCACCCAGGGGTTCTCTCACATCATGAATAATCTTTACATCAAGAATCACTGGGCACTCGGATTTGTGGAAGAGGTGATGCATGGTGCGATCTACCGTCCATCGGGAGTCTGCCCTCACCAGTGCTGGTCAGAGACCAACATCCTGCACCCTGCGATCGCCGGCATGATCGGCTGGAAGCCCAATGCGCCGGAGCATGCCGCAACTCTGAAGCCCCGTTTCCCGCTACACTGGGATAGCGTTACAGTGACAAACCTGAGAGTTGGAGAGTCCCTTCTTCAACTACGCATGAAGAGGTCGATCAACAGAACTGCATACTCGTTGACGCTGCAAAAGGGACCTATGGTGCATGTGACGTTCGCGCCTGAACTCCCCGCGGGGACAGACGTGACAAAGGTCACTGTCGGAGGCGCCGGTGCGGTCAAAGCTGTTCCTGGAAAACGCGGACTGCTCACGCTCCCGTCACCTGTTGCTGTTTCGCAACACATTGATGTGGTGATCGAACACAGCGGCGGGTTCGGGCTGGAACCGACCGTGCCGCGTCCTTCCCCCGATGATAGCTCAGGGGCGCTTCGGATCGTCTCAATTTCCAGCCGTCCGGAAGGGTATGTGGCGGTCGTCGAAGGAAAGCCAGGATCGGAGACGTTCCTCCGGATGCATCTATTCGATCGGAGTGTCGAACAGATTCAGGGTGGCGATGCTCGCCCGGCAGAGGAAGAAGGTGAATGGGACCTGCATCTGAAATTCAGAGCCTCATCGGCTCCGTTTGTGTCTCACGAGATCATTGTCAAGACCAGACCTGCAGGCAGGTAGAATGCCAAAGGTGATTGAAATCGGCGTCTCGATCGACGAGATTGAATCGCGGAAGGAGAGGGTGACGCAGGCGAAGAACTTTGGCACTCCGGACAGAGTACCTGTGGTGCCGGCACTTGCTCATCGATTTCTCGTGCCAGTGGTCGGCGTGAGGTTCGGGGAGTACTACCGCGATCCGGAAGCAATGCTGCGTACCCAGATCCTTGCGCAGAAATGGCTCATGGAGAACATTCGCACCGACGCGTATTCCATTACCGGCGCCTGGGTGGGGGCCTGGACAGACTTCCAGAATACTTTCGAGGCCGGGAGCCTTGGGTGTGACGTGATTTTCCGGGATGATGACATCCCGTGGGTGGGAGAGGGTTGGGTGAGATCTGAAAAAGATTTACCGAAACTGGAGGCGATGGATTTTGTCCACGGCGGATTGAACGGCAGGCAGATTGCGTATAGAAATGCGATGATGGCGGTTGCGGAAGATTACGGCGTGCGTTTTCAGGGAGGCCCTGTCTTCTACCCAGGAGAGAATCCCGCACTGACGCACACATCAGACGGCCCATTTGGTGTTGCGGGAGATCTCATGGGGAAAGAAGAACTGTTCCTTGCAGTGCATGAGAGGCCTGAATTTGTAAAAGAGGTTTTGCGTATTGTCACGCGGAAGCTGATCGAGTACCTGGACTTTTGCTGGGAGGAAGAAGCGCTTCCCGAACCGCGTGACTTTGCCTGGACAGATGACCTTGCGGTCTCCCTTTCGACGGAGGATTACCGTGAGCTTGTGCTTCCCTTTGAAAAGCAGTTGAGGTTTCACTTCGACGGCCGCCTGACGCTTCATATGTGCGGCGCGACCGATCATCTGCTTTCGACGTTCGTGGAGGATTTGCAGATTCATGAGTTTCAGGGCTTTGGTTATCAGGTAGATCTCGACCATGTCGCGTCGGTTATGGGAGGACGGGTGGTCCTCATCGGGAACGTCAATCCCATGCTCATCCACCTCGGGACACGCGAACAGGTCATCGAGGCGACACGTCGGGTCATTGAAAAGCTGGCCCCGTTCCAGGGTCTGATCATCCAGGATGGCAACAACATTCCACCCGGAGCTCCGCTCGGAAATATCAACGCGATGATGGAGGCAGCCGAACGGTATGGGCGCTATGCGTAACCCGTTTCTGCGACGGGCCGAAGAGGGGAGAGAATTCCTCCATCGACTCTGGCATCTCGAAAACCGGGACCGGCCAGGATTCATCATTGGCGATGTGGGTGGACCAGTGATCGGCGGAGAGGCCGTGAAGAGCGCGCTCTTTTCAACGGAAGGGACAGACACCGTGCGCGACCGGCTCCGGGATCCGGCGAAATTTCTGAGTGCGCAACTCGAAGAAATCAGAGGGCAAGCTGCCATGCTGGGGGACTTTGTCCCCGCCCTCTGTCCTACACTGGGAGTGATCGGCATCCCATCCGCTTTCGGATGCGAAGTAGTCTGGTGGGAGAAGGATTTTCCCGCAGTGCGGCCGCTCCCGGCCGAGGATCCGGCCTTCATTCGCAACCTCACACCACCCGGTGTACGAGATGGCGAGCTCGGGAGAATACTGGACCACACGAAGTATTTTCTTGAGCAGACGGCTTCCACCTTCCCGATTCGGCTGGCTGATACGCAGGGGCCGCTCGATAGTGCCGCCTTGATCATGGGGCACAACAACTTTTTCCTTGCAATGCAGACCCACCCCGAAGAGGTTCACCGCCTTCTCGAAATGGTCACCGATCTCATTATTGCATTTGCCGGCGCGCAGCGGGAGCTTGTTCGCACGTCTGGCGCGGAATTCATCCCTTCGATGTTTCAGCCGTGGATCCCCGATGGCTACGGGCTCTCCGTGGCAAATGATGAATGCGTGATGATCTCTGCGGAGATGCACGATGAGTTCAGTGTGCCCTACTTGAACCGGATTTCTGAGGCATTTGGGGGCGTCTATATCCATTCCTGTGGCAACTGGACACATCAATTGCAGAGTCTCAAGAAGGTGATCAACCTTCGCGGCGTGGAATTCGGCGCGAGTGAAACTCCCATCGGCCCCGTAGCCGAGGTATTGGGAGGAAAGACGGTGATGGCCTGTCGCATCGGTCTGAACAGAGAAAATCGATTCCCCAGCATGCCGGAGTTCATTGCGCGGATTAGAAAATCGTACCCGCCTAACCGCGGGCTTTTCATTCATGTTGACATAACAAATGGCATTCCGGGGGATCAATGGCCCGCGACCGATTTTGACGAGATCTATCGACTTCTTGGGGTCGGCTAGCGCCTGGAAAGGCAGAATTGGCAAAAAGTCCGGGCTGAACTTGTTTGAGACCGGGAGAATTTCATTCTGCTTCAGCTACTTTCACCAGACCCCCTTTTTTTCGTAAATTCCATCATGTATCCACTTCCCCACAATGCCCCTTTCGGCTTCGACCGGGTCGTCCGTCTTGAGGACGTGACTCTGGTCAATGGACTGGCAACAGCGACCGCCCTCACAGCTCTCGGTGCCAGAGCCCACCTCTCCTTTGAGAGCCTTGAGCCTGGGCTATGGCATCTTCAGTTTGTCCCTCCCGGAGCCATACCCACGGGACGATCTCCCATGCTCCTGGAGCAAGAGCATCGGCGCCTGGCTCTGGATCTATCAGAACGAACGAATCAAGTCAGGCTGACCGGCCCATTGCTCACGCTTGCGATCGACCGGAACCCATGGTGCATGCAGTTCCTGGATTCTCGCCAGCAAGTGGTCATTCGCGAAAACCCCGGAGATCTCGATGGCCTGGGTCGCCCTTTTGTCCTTCCACTCGGGTTTTCCGTTCAGGACGGGAAAGTCGTTCAGACGACGATATCCTTCCATCTTCACCCCGACGAACACTTCTTCGGGCTGGGGGAAAAGTTCACCGCGCTCGACAAGAAAGGGCAACGGATCATTGCCTGGACCCAAGATGCTTTTGGATCCACTACGGAGCGGTCACACAAGAACATCCCCTTTCTCTGGAGTACACAAGGGTATGGCTTGTTCATTGATACTGGAAGCCGCATTACGTGGGACGTGGGCGTTACCTCCTGTCAGAGTTATATGGCGATCATCGATGCTCCGACCTTCGATGCTTACCTGATCCATGGGGAAAGTCCGGCAGAGATCCTCCATATGTATGCAGACCTGACGGGACACGCTCCCGTTCCGCCCAAATGGTCGTTCGGGCTCTGGGTTTCGTCGGGTGGGACATATCGCGACAAGGAAGCAATGGAAGAACTTGTCGAGGGGATGGAGCGTCACGAGATCCCGGCTGATGTTGTTCACGTTGATCCGTGGTGGATGCGGTGGCGCCAGTATTGCGATTTCGTGTGGGACGAGTCGGCGTTCCCGCGGCCGCAGGAATTCATTGAATACCTTCACGCCCGCTCTTTGCGGCTCTGCCTGTGGGAACACCCATACGTGTCTGTGGAGAGTCCTCTGTTCCAGGTTGGCGAAAAACAAGGGTTCTTCGTCAAGAGAGCGGATGGGACCGACTATGTGATCGACTACGGTCTGTCGCTTGCACCCCGCCCTGATGGCGTCGTGAGGACTGCGTCCCCCGAGAACTCCTGGAACGCAAGGGTGGCGATCATTGATCTGACGAACCCGAAAGCGTATGCCTGGTTCCAGGATCTGCACAGGCCCGCACTCCGGATGGGTGTGGATGTTTTCAAGACGGACTTCGGAGAGGACATTCCTCTTGATGGGTGTTTCTGGAACGGTGAGAGCGGCGTCACGATGCATAATCTGTACCCGTTGTTGTACAACCGGGCCGTGTATGAGGTAACCCGACAGGAACGAGGATACGGCCTGGTCTGGAGCCGATCCGGCACCGCAGGAAACCAGCGTTATCCGGTCTGTTGGTCGGGAGACCCGGCGGCGGATTTTGAGAGCCTGGCCTGCACTATCCGGGGAGGGCTTTCGGCCGGAATGTCCGGCGTTCCATTCTGGAGCAATGATATTGGGGCGTACAGGGGAAGGCCTTCGGAGGACTTATATATTCGCTGGGCACAGTTTGGTCTGTTTTGTTCGCACAGCCGGATGCACGGCGACAGTCCGCGCGAACCCTGGGCATTCGGAGCGCGTGCGCTCGAGATCGTGAGAAAAATGGTTGCGTTCCGGTATACACTTTTTCCTTATCTCTACAGCACGGCATACGAGGCGCACATCACCGGCATGCCGGTCATGCGTGCCCTTCCTCTCGCATTCCCGCACGATTCGAATTGCCTCGGCAAGGATCTCGAATACGTGATTGGCCCGTGGCTGCTGGTGGCGCCAATCTATGATCCTTCAGGGCATCGCTCTGTCTATCTCCCGGAGGGTTCATGGATTCACTGGTGGACGGGTGAAAGGCATGACGGAGGAAAATCTCTCTCCGTGACTGCCCCGGTTGAACATTTCCCGCTTTTTGTCCGCGGCGGCGCGATCCTTCCGCGCATGGAAACGGTGATGCGCATCCCGAAGGGGCTCATCGACCCACTGGTCGTGACTGTCTATCCGTCGGGAAACAGCCGCTATTTGTTCCGGGAGGATGAGGGGACGACAGATTTTGAGTGTCTCGATGAAGGCGATGAGCTGGTCTTCCAATGGGAAGGAGTGTCGCGCCGGATGGTGCTTTCGATCCGTTCCCCTCGATGCATTGGAGTGAACGAGGTACAGCTTGATGGCCGGGCGGGGGCACCGGGTGAGATTCCATGGTATGTCGAAGCTGGCAGGTTGATCTGCTCGCTTCCACAGAGTGGCAGGGGAATCATCCGAGTGGCCCTGGCAAGGTAAGGAGGGTATTGGGCGTAACGTGAAACGGCGCCAGGATGGGTCCAGGAACGTTCCTGGAACCCGTCGTCCCGGCACTCGTTCGGGGCCGACCTACATCTGTATTTATCAACCATCTGTGTGCATCTGTGAATCATAAATCCTTATCTGTGTTCATCTGTGACACAAGGAACCTGGAAACATGACCCCGAAACAGAGATTCATTGCCGCGCTCTCGCGCAAAAAGGCCGATAGGCTCCCGGTGACAACACATCATGTCATGTCCTTCTTCCTGAAGAAGTACATGAACGGAATCTCCAATGATGAGTTCTTTGATTCCTTCGGTCTGGATCCGATCCGGTGGGTGATGGCGTACACACCGGACACTTCGAAGGGGGAGTATTTCGACCCCGACCATGTCCCGGGATTCCTCGAGGCACGGCGTGTTTCATCGGACTGCTGGAGGATCACCCAGACCCGCCTTTCCGATCCCCAGTATGAAACCATCCGGTACGACTTTGTCACTCCGAAGAAGACACTCTCGACTGTCCTGCAAAGCAACGAACATACCTCCTGGGTAGCGGAACGGCTCATCAAGGAAAAGTCGGATATCGAGATCATCGCTGAGTACGCCACGGTGCCACAGTGCGACGTCGCCGAGGTGAACCGGCTGGCGGACGAGTACGGGGAGAGAGGGTTGATCCGGGGCTTTGTGAATTTCTTTGACGTCTACGGCCAGCCCGGCTGCTGGCAGGATGCGTCCGTTCTGTATGGCATCGAAGATCTGATCATGGCTTCGATGGAAGACCCGGAGTGGGTCCACGCTTTTCTCCAGGTGTTGCTTGATCGCAAGATGCGGTTTGTCACCTCCATGAAGGGAGCACGATTTGACGTGATCGAGCATGGCGGCGGCGATGCTTCGTCCACGGTGATCTCTCCCGCGCTCTTCGACGAGTTTGTGGCCCCTTACGATTCGCAGATCATCCGACGGGCACAGGAGATGGGGCAGCGTGTAGTCTATCACACATGCGGGGGCATGATGCCGTTACTTGAGCGGCTGGCTGACATGAAGCCGGACGCTATGGAGACCTTCACTCCGGCCGGGATGGGAGGCGATACCATCCTCGCGGAGGCTAAGCGTCGCATTGGCGACCGCGTCTGTATGATCGGAGGTTTTGACCAATTTCACTATTTCCTCGGCTGCACCCCGGAAGAAACCCGGAAAGCCGTCCGTGACTGCTTCAGGGATGCAGGGGAAGGAGGAGGGTTCATCCTTTCCCCGTCGGACCATTTCTTTGATGCCGACCTCGAACTGCTGAAAGCTTTTGGGGACGAAGCCCGGAACTGCCGGTACGACTAAGGGGTTCCATATTTGACTTCATCAGGTCAACAGGAGGGAACATGTCCGAGCATGATGTGAAGGTTTCACAGCTGGAACGCGAGCTTCGTTTTTTTCCGGTGCCCGTGTCGAATCCAAAGAGGCTTACAACTGGAGAGCTTGCCTTCTTCAATGAGCAGGGGTACCTGAGCGGATTCCGGGTTTTCAACCAAGAAGAGGTGAATCTCAACAGACTCAAATCTGATGCTCTTCTCGAGAGATTCATAAAGGAGGGAAAGGGTAGCTACGCTATAGATCGGTATCAGGACCGGTTCGCCACAATCTATGATCTGGCGACCGCGCCCTCGATCCTTGACATCGTGGAGGACATCATCGGTCCGAACATCATCTGCTGGGCGACACATTACTTCTGCAAAATGCCGGGCGACGATATGGGAGTGTCATGGCACCAGGACTGTTCGTACTGGGCATTGACCCCTTCGAAGACGGTCACGGTCTGGCTGGCGATCGATAATGCGGACCGCGAGAACGGCTGCATGCGTGTCATTCCGGGATCTCACCTGCAGGGGCACCTTTCCTTCCGGGAGAGCGATGCGGGAGAGCGGAACGTGTTGACGCAGACTATCCCCGGGGCTGAAGCGTTCGGGCGACCCGTCGACATCGAGCTCAAGGCGGGAGAAATCTCCCTGCATTCGGACCTCCTGGTGCATGGCTCGCTGCCCAATCGATCGAAGCGCCGCCGGTGTGGGCTCACGCTCCGGTATTGCCCACCCGATGTCCACGCTTACTGGGATTGGAACAAGGTGAGCATCATTGCCCGTGGGACTGATCCGACGGGGCATTGGGCGAACGTGAGGAGACCGGAAGAGCAGTAATCAGTCGTCCTATGCGCGAACACCTTGATTCAAAAATAAAAGAGCGTCTGGGCGAGCATGGCCCCGCCATACGCACGCTCGGCCTCGGCGTCGTCGGTCTCCATGAGGGACGTACGCTCCTTGCTGCCCTGAACCGCACACGACACATCCGCGCTGTTGCCGCATGTGACATCGACAAGGAGAAGCTCGCCGCAATTCAGAGAGAGTTCCCCAGCCTTAACTGCACTCTCCATTTCCAGGATTTGCTCGCACGCCCCGATGTTGATCTGGTCGCAATCTACACCCCTGACGCTCTGCATGGCACGTTGACCGTCCAAGCGTTCGAAGCAGGCAAAGATGTCATCTGTACCAAGCCGCTCGTAAACTCGATGGTTGATGCGGAAAAAGTGCTGCAGGCAGGTCGAAAGTCCGGACGAAAGCTGCTCGTTGGACAAAGCACGCGGTTCTTTGAGCCGTTTCAGCGCCAACGGGAAGCCTTCGAGTGTGGAGACCTGGGCGGGCTTGAACTTGTTGACGCTCACTACACGCACAGGATGGATTGGTACTACGAGAAGAGTCCCTGGGTGGCAACCGGGACCGACTGGGTCTTCCTTGGCCTGAGCCACCCGGTGGATCTTGTCCGCTGGTATCTTGGGTCAATCGATGAAGTGCAGGCGTACGGGTACACGTCAGAAATGGGAAAACGGTACGGGGTGAGGGGCTTCGATGTCTATGTGGTGAACCTCCGCGGAATGGACGGAAAAATCGCGCGTGTGATGGGACATTACGGGCTGCGTGAACTGCCAAGCGCACGGAACAGCATCGAATTGATGCTGTATGGGTCCAAGAACAGCAATCTGGCGCAGTACCATGATATGCGATTCAAGTACACCAGCGATGACGGGACGGAAGTGTGCGAGGATCCGCTCTACCAACTGCGACACTACTACTTCAACAGTGAAACCCACGGGATGCACTACGGCGAGTTTGCGAATTACTCGGAGTATTTTGCCCGGGCGCTGATCAACGGGTCCCCTTATTCACCCACCCTTGAAGAGGGGATCGAGACCTTCTGCGTGATGGAGGCGGTACGGCGGGCAGCACAATCAGGGAAACCGGTGGCAGTAAAGCCGCTGATGGATGAGGTAGGACTGTAAGAGTCGTTCGTAGCCAATTGTCAGAAATTGGGAGTGAGCAATCATATCTGATTTCTATGTGAGTACTTCCGCTGCATCACAACTGCGTTGATCTGTAGCAAGCGTCACTGCTCCAGCGCCGCCTCTGCCATGGCTTTCACATTCTCCGGCTGCACATTCGGCAGCAGTGCCTCATGACTCGGGCTGATGATCAGGTCCGGCCCGAGGATGCGACGGACCCGCCGCACCTCCTCTTTCACTTCATCGGGACTAGCATTCACCAGGATGTGTTGCGTGTCGATTCCGCCGAGAAATGAGATCTTTCCTCCGAAATCCCGCTTGAGCGTCTCCGCATCCATGTTCGCCGCTTTAGCCTGCAACGGATGAAGGCATTCCACTCCCGCCGCGATCAGGCGGTCGATCACGCGGTGAACCGATCCGCAGGAATGCAGGATCACCTGATACCCACGGCTGTGTGCCTGGTTGGTGAATTTCTTGAACCACGGATAAACAAACTCGTCGAACTGGTCCAGGCTTACAAGGAGATCCCGCTGCGTACCAAAGTCGTTCCCGAAGAAGTAGCCGTCGATCAGATCCTTCGCCTGGTCGAAGAATAGCTCGTTGGCTTCGTAATAGAACGTGCAGACCCGATCGGTTACCGCCTGCACGATCTCCGGATGGGTGTACATCTTTGTGAGATAGCTCTCCATCCCGAAGAGGTCCATGACGTCGTGGAAGAATGGCGCCCAGAATCCGCTTGCCCGGTAGTAGTCCCTGGCATGCTCCAACTCGCTCAGGCACTCTGAAAAGTCAAGGTACTCCAACCGGGGCCAATCAAATGCGTCCAGCTCCCGTACATCCTCGCAGTCGGAAAATGGTCCGGCGTCGCCCAGCGACGCCTTGAGCTGCCAGACGCCGAAGATCTCCTTTCCTTCCGGATGTCGATACGTGGATTTCATCAATTGGGGCGAGAGCCAGCGGAAATCGCTGCCGAGACGCGTGTGAAGCCCCTCGAGCGATGATGTCCCAAAGTAGCTGTGGTACGCATCGAGGGACTCCGGATGCGGGTTGCCAACCCAAAAGCCACAGCGGTCGGCGGGCTTGCGGGCGATGATATTGCGAATGCGCTGGCGTGATGTCATAAGAGGTACAGCGTGATATTGTTGTTAGAGATATGCAGCGCTGCTAGTTTGGCAAATAGGGAATGTCAGTGACTGATCTGAGATCGATACAAAAAGCGCATTGAATTAGCCAGGAGTCTCTTGAGTAGAACCGGATGCATGCCGTTCGATGTCCCGTTCAGTCCAGAAATCACGCCGGGAATGGAATGAAAAAGAACTCTCCCTTTACCGAGTGGAGCGGTGAAGCTTGCCGCGCCAATGTTACGATCATGGTCGCGTGAATACCCGGCGAACACCTCCACACCGTCTCCGTCTACCATCAGGGCGCCAGAATTTGAAATCGGCACTTGGAAGCTCGATCCCATGGCACAATCCACGGGCAACCCGTCATATACAGGGTGCTGACGGACAAAATACCACGATCCCATCCACGACGCGCGCGCTTCACCGATCGCGCCGAGGTATCGAATAGCCCCGGCGGCTGCCAGTCCCTTTCCGTACGCCACTGTCGCAGCATCACCTTCCGAGAGTACCAGCAGCGGAGTTCCATTCCGAACATCGTTCAGGATCGCCTGCGTGAGCACGTCGGGTGGTTGATATGGTTTCCACACTAATCCGGTCATGTCCTTGTAGGGTGCTCCTCCGCAATTGACTGCGATCACTGTGTCTCCCGCCTCGACCTTGATCGCGCAGATACGGGCGCTGGGCCGCGGGACGTTCGGGAAGGTGATGTGAAGGATGCCATGCGGAATAGCAACCGGGAAGGATCTGTCATAGGCGATGTTCTTCCCGCCTGCTGCTTTGAAGACGTCAAAGTCTTTGAGCACAACAGTATCGTTGAGCGCAACGTCGAACACGCGCATCCCCTCGGCATTCTGAAAGAGCTCCGCAAACTTGAGCGTCACCGTCGCTTTGCCAGGAGGCAGCCCCGCGAACATGAACTCTATCTTGCCAGCTTCACCGTAATTGATCGTCCTGTAGAGCTCCGGGTCCACAGTCTCCGCAATCCTGGTTGTGTCGTCTGTCTTTGTCGAGGCCGGCTGAATGAAGCGGTTGGCAGAAATCAGCAGATCGTACGGTTCTCCAGGCCGATAAGGCTCAAGGCGGACGGCGGGGAAGGGTTCAAAAGATACCTGGAGTTGTGGATAGATGCTCAATACCCCTACGCGCTGAGGAAGTGCGCCTGTTCCAAGGCTGTCGACTACTAGGATTTGATCCGCAGATACAATTGCGGAGTCTCCGGCAAGGACCGCCCGGACGGTGTACTGGCCTTCCTTGGAAAATCCAGGAAGTGCCACGGCGAGCGCGACAGGATAGACAAACCGGTCTTCCTCGTACGACGGAACCTTAAATGTCCCAATCGTTTCCGTTGTCCCTCCCGGCAGCACAACATCCAGAGACATGGAACTGCCGTGAGGTCTGTGCGTCTCATTAAGGAGAGAAAGATCCACTGTGGCGGTATCGTTTCGCGCATAGACCAGAGATCGTGTTCGCAGGACCGGACGGAGAGCCGCCAGCCGTTCGGAGATGAGTGCGGAGTTCCCCTTGAAGCCCCGCAGATTGTCCACGAGGCCTGAGTGGTTCTCAATGGCCGTCGATTCCCAACCGCTGATGACAAAATAGTCGTTTGCCTCTGCAAGTCGCGCGGTTTCGATTACTCTCCCCCAGAAATCATACGATCTATTCCCGATCGAGGTGAACAGGTCGCCTGCCGTCGGGAAGGAATGCCGGAAGCCCCAACGGTCAATGAACTGCTGGTACTTCCCCAAAATGGACCTGTGTTCCTCAAGGTCGTAGCTCTTCCCGCGTTGGTTCTGCAGCCTCTGGACCATCGTCTCGTGATTGTCCGGTGCGGCCGCACCAAGCATCTCACCCCACATCACAATCTCTCTGTCGTTTATCGACCGGTGTGTGAAATCCTCCGGGCCTTTGTACAGCTCATCTTTCCACACGCCCGGCCCTCCGACGGTATGGTCATCCCACCATCCGCTGTATGCATCGCCGGTATCATAATGAACAACGTCGCTATAGGGCCCCATCCATGCCTGATTGCATGGCTTTCCGGAGGGAAAACCTGATTTTAGCACGATAATGCGGCTCGGGTCTTCTTCATGCATCCTCCGCAGGAGCCGGAATACCCTGGGGTTGCGGAGGTCAGGATGGATTTCATTTTGAACGCAATACATCAGAAGAGAAGGGTGACTTCGGTGATCTCGAATCATCCGTATGATCTTTTCTTCCATGTAGCGTTCGGAGAACTGTTGCGCGTCACCGTTCTTTCCTGAATTCTCAATCGGTCCCTTCGGGGAAGGAGAATACAGGAGAAACCTGTCGCCCAACGCTGTCTGTCCCCCTCCAGGTTCCATGGAGCGCGTAAACCCGAGCCGGTCCGCTGCGTCCAGGGCTTCAGCCTTCCCAATATTTCGATGAAACTGCAGGGCATTGAGACCGAGAGTCTTTGCGGAGCGCACTTCTTGCTCGGCCATTTCGGGCGTGGGCCAGAGTCCATTGATGCCCCAGAACCCCCAGGAGATGGCAGAGGTAAGCCTGATTCTTCGTCCATTGAAGCGGAGTACAGCGTTCCTTCCTATCCCGTCGGTCGTGAACCAGCGGAATGCGGTCTTCAGCTCTCTGGTATCGCTCCACTTCTGTTTTCCCTCTGTTCCCTTTGGTGTGATCTGGGCCTGTAACCGGTAAAGCTTTGGATGGTCATTGCTCCAGAGTTCTGCGTTGGGAAAACTTATCTCTGTCTGGAATGTGAACTCGCTTGTTGGAGCGATCTCGACATCCTGTGATGCAGATGCCCGCACATGGCTCCCCCTCTCCGGATCAAGGAGGCGAATCCGCACCGTGCCCTTTGCAGGGCGGGCGGTGTTGTTCCTGATCCGCCCGCAGACTCGGAGTATCCCCGGTTCCGGACGGTTGAGTGCCCAGAGGTCAGAGAAAAACACCGGGTCGTGTGCAATGAGCTGGATCCCGCGGTCCAGTCCACCAAAGCCATGGCTTTTGTGAAACCGCTGGTCTGTTTTTCCCCAGTTGAGCAACTCAGTGTCAACCCAGTCCAGTCGTCCACCGGGATTCGTAATTCGGATGGCCAGTCTGTTCTTTTGGCCGGGCCGGATCGCCTTTGAGGCGTTGCTGGTGAAGGCTGTCTCGGTAATAATATCGTATCCGATTAGCTCTCGATTCACGTATACTTCTGCCCTGAGTCGGGCCCCGCGAATATTGAGCAGCACGGTCTTTCCCGCGAAGGATGTCGGCACGTCGATATCATGCCACCACCAGGAGACACCGGGATAGTTCCCGTTTTGCACAACGGAGTCATCTTCCTCATACGCATACTCTCCCTTGTACGGGCGAAACCCGGAAGTCCCCCAGAAGTGCTCCTCAACAGTTGACGGGAGCGTGACCGGAATCCCGATGGTCCTCTCGAACGCTTCCCATCCAAGGGTGGGAGGGTGAACGGGGAGTGAGCGGAGGTTTACATCAGACGGCAGAAAAACCGTGTCACTTTCCCACCGGGCAGCACGATCGAGCCACAGGTGCCAGCCGCTGTCGGGGATTGCGAGCACGGTCTGAGCATTGGTCTGCTGAATCGTGAAAAGTGCAAAGGCGAGAACTACTTTTGAGATCCTGATCATGGAGAAAAGCCGACGGTTGCGTGTTTGCCACAATTAAACAGACTTAGCGTTTCCTCAAGCTGAGTCTCTGCCATTTTGCGGATCCCGACGCTTCCTCTGCGGCGTAAGGTCGACGAGCCTCGTCCTGACGATTGTCAGGTCCGGAGTCCCGCCTTGCGAAAGCGTGTCCTTGCATCCTGTGCCCCTGCTCCTACTGACTTCTGACTACTGTTCTTCGATCATATCCACTTCTTTCCATCCCCCGCTCCGCTCAATCCGGAGCGTCTTGATTTCAAAGGGATTGAAATTCAAGACAAATTTCTTGTGCGAGTTGCGGAGCAGAAGCAATGCCTTCGTGCGCTCTCCCAGAGTTTCCTGCAACCTGATGATCATCCCCTTTCCGTCTGCGGAAGGCACACAGGCCATCATCCGCACTGTCGCTGGCTCGAGTGTGAGTAATGAGAGCGGGCTGGCTTCGACCGATGACATGACCCTCTTCGGTCCGCGTGTGCCAATCGGAAGGTGCGTGTAGACGGCAGGCGGAGCTGAAAGCCAGTCGGCGAGTCCCGGAAGCCCCCTGCGCACCGGTTCGGGATCCCCCACGGTCACGAGCAGCTTCACCTCATGCACGCCCTGGTCCATGTGTTTCCTGACAGGATACTCCCCAAGACGGAAACCCTGTTCGTGGCAGTAGGCCGCGCTCCGAAGAACGGAGAGGCGGATCTCGCCGTCCTTGAAGTCGAAGCCATGCTGGCCGCTGTTGACAAGTCCCAATGCCGTTGGGCGGCCCCCAATCGATCCGCGCACAAATGCCCAGCGGCCCTGAACGTATTCCTGGCCGTCGGCAGGGCGGGGCATGACGCCGCCGGGGATTTCGCAAAGCACCTGATCTGTCTGAAAAGCGGTAGGAATGGAGAGCTTCAGTCTTTTTCGGTTTTCGTTCCACTGGACTCTCAGCCGGAATTCCAGCACCGGCCAATCGGGATACGAGATCGTTCGCAGGACGATCGTACTTTTTCCCCAGCCAAACATTGCTTCGGTGATCGTGCGAATCGGGCCCCGCTCGATGATGTGCACGCTGCCGGGAACGGGCTCAAAGTGCCCGACGACATCCTGGTAACTCCACCGGTCTGCTCCCCAGGAATCGCCGTCATCATTGACGACCAGCGCTCGCAACAGCGAAGCCGCCAGGCATTCTCTCCCCTCCCCGGCATCAAGCGAAGTGATCAGTCCGGTGGATAGGTCAATGGTGTGGCGAAGTGCCGGCGGCGGGATGTCGTGTGGCTTGCGGCTTCCTTCGGCAATCCGGATCTCGTAGTGTACCGCGCCTGCCGCCGGAAGCCGCGGGAAGAAGCTCACCTTTCTCCGCCACCCATTGAAGGGGAGCAGAGATTCCGGTTGCTCCTCCTGGCATGGGATTTCCACGCCATCAAGTGAGAATAGCCGCAGATGCCAGGTGCCGGCCCACATGGGACGCAGGTCAAGCATGCATTCCGCCTCGACCGGCACAGAAGTACAACCGGGATTGGCGTTCATGATTGTCAGCGGCACATACAGCTTCCTCGGCGGACCTGCATTGAAGCTTGCCGCGGCCCCAAGTCGAAGCGTTCGGAGGGTGTTATCGACAAGGCCATACTGATTCAGCGCATCGTATTCTGCTGGCTCGGTGCATGAACCGGGGAGTATGTCGTGAAAATCGTTGAAGAGATGCTTCCCCCAGCTATCCTCAAATTCCTTCGACGGAAAATCTTGCCCGAGCTGCCACCAGGTGGCGGTGCGGAGCGTCTCGGCCTGCAGCACCGTTCCCAGGCTCTGGAGTGCTCCTCGTTTCAGACGTGAAAGGGAAGTATAGCATCCGGTGAATACCCTTTGCAGCTCCCCTTCAACGACGGGCGCTTTACGGCCCGGCTTTTTCAGTGCATCATACAGCATCTCGGGGGTGCTATGCCGGACCACGACCTCTCGTTCCGTCTTCATGAATGCATCGATCTTTTCGAGGTCTTCCCGGGTGGGGCCGCCTCCGTGATTGCCGATACCCCAGAACACCGGCACGTCTCTGTTGAGCTTCAAGGCAAGGGCTTTGCCTTCCTGCAGCCGCTGCTCGATATTGTCACGCTCGGTGTGGTACAGGCCGACGGCGATTCGGTACGTGAGGATTTCGGTACCATCGACGCCGCGCCAGCGGTAGAGATCGGCAGGCAGATGCATCTCCGGTTCCTGCGGGCGCATATGGATGTACATCAGATAACCTGCGAGCCGGAGGATCTGCGGGAGTCCAGCGCTGTGGCCGAAAGAATCGAAATTGTATGCGACGATCGGGCGGGCATTGAAGTGCTCCAGGAAGAACCGCCGCCCACGGATGATGTGCCGGATTATGGCCTCAGGGCCGGGAAGATTGACGTCGGGCTGCAGGTACCAACCGCCGCTGATGTGCCAGCGTCCCTTTTTCGCCAGCCGCCGGATCTCCCTAAAAAGGGAGGGGTCGTATTGCCTCACCCACTCGTAGAGAACAGACTCGTTATGGTTGAAGATCAGTGAGGGATGCTCGCGCAGTGTGTCAACGGCATTCTGAAAGGTGGCAATGGCCTCGGAGCATCCTTCTTCCCACCTCCACTGCCATACAGGATCGAGATGGGCGTTGCAAATAAGGTGCACGGTTGGGCGTCTCATGCCGGCGTCACTCAGATTTCGTCAGGGGATGGGAGATTTTTGTACCAGGTAAAATACAGAATAACCGCCAGGACACATGTGATTCCGATCCAGAGGCCCATCAAATCAAACTCGCGGAGAAAGAGGTAGAAGGGAATGAGTGCCAGCGAGACCTGGAATACCACGGTGATGAATCCGTTCAGGATATCGATGCGAGGCATCGGGTCATTGACCGGAACCATCCCTCGCCGTTCAGCCTCGTGCCGGACAGGCCCCCAGAACCCAAAGGGGCGGACCTTTGAGTAGAACTTGACGAGGACGTCCATGTCGGTTGGCGCACTCAGGAACCCGATAATGATCGTGACGATGAACGACCCCGCGGTATCCACGGCAAGGGTCTTCACCGTGGACCACTCCGGGGCGAAGATCTTTTGCGCAATGATGATCAGTGTGGAGGCGATCATGCTCCAGACGAAGGCCCTGGCGCTGAAGCGCCACCAGTGCCACCGGCAGGTGGCCGGGACCAGGATCATGGTGACGACCACAAAGATCATCGTCTCCCAGGCTGAGACAATGTCCGTGAACGAGAGGCTGAAGATGAATCCCAGGATAATTGCTCCCACCGACGCCAGTTGCCCAAGGCGGACGAGCTTCTTTGGTGCAAGGTTCTTCGCCACATATCTGCCGAGGAAGTCGTTCGTGACGACGGAGCTGGTCACGTTGATCATGGCACTGAGCGTGGACATCAGGGCTGCCAGCAGAACGGCCATGAAGATGCCCTGCAAACCAATCGGAAGCTTCAGCAACACGAGGGGCATGATCTTTTCAGCGTCAAAGCCCGCAGTCGAACCGAGATGATGAATGCCCAGGACAAGAAAGGCGCAGGCGATGATCCAGCGGAGCGTGTACCCGATCGTCCAGGTGCCGGCGGCGAGCGAAGCGTCGCGGGGACTCTTCGTGGTCAGGAAGAACTGAAAGTCCCAAACGTTCGGTCCTGCCAGCACGCGGAAGATAAGCCATCCAAATCCGGCAAGCAGGATGGAGCCGAAGGCATCGTAATGCTGATAGGCCGGGGGTGTGTCCTGCAGGTAACTTGGCCAGAGACTCCATGTGGGGGCAAGCGAGCTCCATGCGGGGTCTTTGGCAGCAATGAACGAAGAACCGGGATCTTGCTGGAAAGCCATGACGCTGAGGACCACGGCTCCGATGGCGATGATGATCGTTTGAAATACATCCGTCAGGATGACCCCTTTGAATCCTCCAAGTGTCACGTAGATGCCGACCACCCCGAAGACGACAAGAGCGGACTGCCAGCGGGTGAAGGGGAGGAATTCCTCTGCGAACTTACCGGTCCCGACCGCCATGAACATCAGGTTAAAAATCATCAGGAGAAGGAGGAACGTTGCAGCGGCAAGCCGGGCATGTTCCGTGTCTTTCGTGTCGCCGAAACGGGTAACGTTCCATTCGGCGAAGGTCATCACACCCGAACGGCGGATATACTTTGCCTGAAAAGCCATATAGAAACAGATGATGAGCCACCCCCAGAAGATATGCGTGAGCCAGATGCTCTTCAGTCCCAGGTAGAACATCGCGCCGACCAGAGCCATCGTGCCGCCGATGTCGATATAGCTCGAGCAGCCCGAGAGTCCCAGCATCCACCATGGCACGTCCCGATCCGCGAGGAAGTAGGAATCGACCCCTTTTGAAGCCTTCTTCTGTATGTACACGCCGATGAGAGCATTGATGAGGAAATAGGCCACGATGATTGCCAGGTCGATAGGATGGAGGTTCATAACATCCTTTCTCTTCTGCCCGTTATAGTACGGAGATTGTGCGGCATGGCTGGTGAGTCGTCACGGAATGCCACTTGACACGCCTGGCCGATTCGAAAACAAAAGATATCCCATATCAAACAGAGAGTCAAGCGCCTGATCTGGAAGACAGGTTCCGCATATGGAAAAGATTTCGTATGTTGTGTCACCACCATAAGAATCCGGAGAAAGCACCATGGATACCGCTCGTGATTCCCGCGTAGTCATGACCCTCGACGCGGGGGGGACCAACTTTGTCTTTTCGGCCATCCGTGGCAACAAAGAAATTGTCGAGCCGATCACGCTCCCCTCCGGGGCACATGATCTGAAGCTCTGCTTCGATACGATAGTCGACGGATTCACCCGCGTGATGCGGCAGTGCCCCGAGAGCCCGGTCGCCATCAGCTTTGCATTCCCGGGACCGGCGGACTATCCGGCAGGCATCATTGGCGACCTTCCCAACCTCCCGGCGTTCCGAGGAGGTGTGCCGCTCGGCCCGATGCTCGAGGAGGAGTTCCGGCTTCCGGTCTTCATCAACAATGATGGGGATCTGTTCGCCTACGGAGAGTCGATTGCGGGGTTGTTGCCTGAGATCAACCGCATGCTGGAAAACGCAGGAAGCCGGAAGCGCTACAGCAATCTCCTTGGCGTAACACTCGGCACGGGGTTCGGCGGGGGGATTGTCCGCAATGGAGAGCTGTTCCTGGGAGACAACTCGGGGGCGGCGGAGATCTGGTTGCTGCGGAACAAACTCGACCCGGCCCTCAACGTGGAAGAGGGGGCCAGCATCCGGGCGGTTCAACGGGCGTACGCAAAGTCGACGGGGCTCTCTGTGCAAGGAGTTCCATCCCCGAAAGAGATTTTTGAGATTGCGATGTCCAGGAAAGAAGGGAACAAGGAGGCGGCACGGGAGGCGTACCGCCGGCTCGGGGAAGTGGTGGGAGACGCGCTGGCAAATGCTCTCACGCTCATCGACGGACTTGCCGTTGTAGGTGGCGGCCTCTCCGGTGCCCATGCTCTCTTCTTTCCGGCAATGATCGCCGAGATGAATGGCGCCTTTGTCTTCCCCGATGGAAAACGGGTGCAGCGCCTCGAGGCACGGGCGTTCAATCTGGAGGACCGGCAGGATCTCGACGCGTTCCTGAAGGGTGAGCAGAAGGAGATTCCCGTCCCCGGGAGCCAGCACACACTTCTCTACGATCCCCTCCGCCGCGTCGGGGTCGGAACCTCACGGCTCGGCACGAGCAGAGCGATTGCCGTGGGGGCATATGCGTTCGCATTGAATGCCCTGGCGGGGTGAAGAAAAAGTGGTTCCTTGTTGAACTTCTTAGGCACCCCCGTGCGTTGAGAGAGTAACAACGGCGGGAAGGAGGCACGGTCATGTACGGCAAAGTGATGCTCGGAGTGGTAGTGCTGGCTCTTTCGGGTTTCTGGCTAAAGGCCCTCTTGCCTGGAGCGGAGTTGAAGAGGGCGAGTACGCTGAATCATGCGCCACCCGGCGCGAAACTGGAAACTGCAACCTTCGGCGGGGGTTGCTTCTGGCACGTCGAGGATGACTTTCGAAAACTCGAGGGGGTCGTGTCAACGCTTGTGGGATATGAAGGAGGCACCAAACCTGAACCCACATACGCCGATGTCTGTTCGAACCAGACGGGACACATCGAAGTGGTACAGGTGGAATTCGACCCGTCCAGGATCTCGTACGAACGACTGCTTGATGCCTTCTTCCAGATGCATGATCCGACCTCGATGGACCGTCAAGGTCCTGATGCCGGCACACAATACCGCTCCGTGATCTTCTATCATTCGCCGGAGCAGAAGCAAACCGCGGAGGAATTCAGACACAGGGCCGAGAAGAACGGGCGCTTCACCAGGCCGGTCGTGACGGTGATCGCTCCCGCCTCCACGTTCTGGAAGGCGGAGGAATATCATCAGCAGTACTATGAGAAGCGAGGGCTTTAGGAGGGCTCGGATGAAATTCGTGCATGTTGTGATCATGCTCCTTGCGGTTGTCTCGATGCTCAGCGCGGGAGATACGACGATTCGACTTTATTCGGCGAGTGAAAAAGGGTACGTCATGATGGAGAAAGTGATGAAGAGCGATGAGGAATGGAAGAAGCAGCTGACACCTTTGCAGTTTGAGGTAACGCGCAAGAAGGGGACGGAACGGGCATTTAGCGGGGAATACTGGGACAATCACGCGAAGGGCATCTACAAGTGCGTCTGTTGCGGAACCGATCTGTTCGCGTCCTCCACGAAGTTCGAGTCAGGCACCGGATGGCCAAGCTTCTGGGAGCCGATCGCGAAGGAGAATGTGAAGGAAGAGACGGACCGGAGCTTTTTCATGACACGCACGGAAGTGACATGCGCCCATTGCGGGGCCCATCTGGGTCATGTGTTCGACGATGGGCCGCGGCCGACCGGGCTGCGATACTGTATGAACTCGGCGTCACTCAGGTTCGAGACGAGCGAGGATTAATCAGCCGGAGAGGGTGTCGAGAGCACAGAAGACCCCCTACAAAAAAGGAGGTAGCTGGTTACAGTCTGGGCCACACAATGCACAAGAAGCACAGAAACAGCTTCTGATGCCTTTTGTGGCCCGTGAAGATGTTCTTTCCTTCCCCCAGAATTCTCCCCATCTCTCCACTCCTGTCGGTCTCGTTCGCCCACACGGGACAATCTCACTCTTTTTTGCTATAATTGCAGAGCTGTCCACATCTCACCTCCCCGGAGAAGAACCCTATGGGTGAAAAACTCCCCTTTCGGCAACGGATCTTCAGCGACACGGGCATTCTCGTCCTGCTGGCACTCCTGAAAGTGGCGATTCACATCCCGTACTTCAACAGCTATGGGTATTTCAGAGACGAGCTCTACTACATTGCGTGCAGCGAACACCTTGCGTGGGGGTATGTTGACCAGCCTCCGCTTTCCATCTTTGTCCTGGCCATCGTTCGCTTTCTCTTGGGTGATTCGCTCATTGCCATCAGGATTGTGCCCGCGTTGGCGGGCGCTGTCACGGTGTTCCTGGCGGGCCTGATGGCCCGTCAGCTTGGAGGGGGGAGGTTCGCACAGATCCTTGCGGCGCTTGCCGTGCTCACCTCGCCGGTCGTCCTGGGCAACGGGGGGCGCTATTTTTCCATGAATTCGTTTGACCTGCTTTTTTGGGCTCTTGCAGGTTACATCGTGATAGTCATTGTCACAAAGAACGAGCAGAGATTGTGGGTGCTCTTCGGCCTCATTGCGGGGCTGGGAGTACTGAACAAGTACTCGATGGGATTCTTCCTGGCGGGACTTCTGGTTGCCATGTTGCTGACCTCGCTACGGAAGCAATTCATGAGCAAGTGGTTCTGGATGGGCGGTGCGATCGGTGTGGCGATTGTCATCCCTCACCTTCTCTGGGAGTACCGGAACGGCTTCCCGACACTGGAGTTCATTCACAATGCCACCAATTTGAAGAATACCCCAACCCCGCCATGGGCATTCTTCGTGGGACAACTGAGGGATACAGGCTTTGCCAACTCCATCATCTGGATTCTGGGGCTCGTGTTCTGCCTTTTCGATTCAGCGGGGAAGCGATATCGTTTTCTGGGGTTGCTGTATGCGCTTCTCTTCATTCTGATGGCGTCGCAGAATTCGAAGTCGTACTATCTTACTCCGTACTACCCGATGCTGCTTGCGCCGGGCGCGGTGGCCTTTGAATTCTTCACCCGGAAGGCGTCGCGATGGTTCCTCAAGCCGGTCCTTGTTTCTGCGATGCTGATCCTCGGTCTCGTTGCCGCTCCATTCGCGCTTCCCATACTCCCCGTGGACTCATTCATTCAATACCAGTACGGGCTGGGCATGTCGCCTCCAAGGGAAGAGAGGGGACAGACCGGGGATCTGCCACAATACTATGCGGATATGTTCGGCTGGCCGGAGTTCGCGGATACTGTGGCCAGTGTCTACCGAAGGCTTACTCCCGAAGAGCAGCAAGAGTGTTTGATCTATGTACGCAACTACGGCGAGGCTGCCGCGATCGACTTCTTCGGCCGACAGCATGGGCTCCCGCGGGCGACATGTGCGCACAATAGCTACTGGTACTGGAAGCCTGAGGGATGGAGCGGGAAGGCTGCAATTCTCCTGGGAGGAAGCCGGGACACCACGGAGTGCAGAAAGGACCTTGAGCGGTTCTTCGAACAGGTGGAGTTCGGCGCGATGACAAAGAGCGAGCATGCCATGCCGTATGAAAGCGGCCGGTCGTTCTTCATTTGCCGGGGAGCGAAAGTATCGCTCGAACAGGTATGGGAGAGAGATCGCGTGTTCATGTAAAATCAGAGATGAGACGTCAGACGTCTGCTCTGTGATTTCAGCGAAGTCCGATTCTTTCTTTGAGCTTGACAAACCGCGGATCGTCCCGGAGCGGATCGAACAGTGGATCAACGTTGATGTCGAGCAAGGCAGTCTCGCCGTTGTCGCAGGCGCGCTCCAAGAGCCGGAATGCCTCATTCTTGCCTCCAAGTCCGATGGTGGGGAGGGCAAGGAGGGAGAAGGGGACGAATTGTTTCTTCGAACGGCCCAGGAGTTGACGCAAGGTCTTTTCTGCTTCCCTCTTCCTTCCGATGCTGCCGAGAACAAATCCGCGCCTTGCGATGTACTCCGCGCTGCTGTCCGAAAAGAGCACGGCGCGGTCGATTGCCGGGAGCGCCAGGTCGGGATGCCCCATTCTCAGATGGAGATGCGCCAGCATAGCGTGAGCCCGCGGGAACCGGGGATCGATGTCGAGGCTTGTCCCGAGCTGAACAAGCGCTTCGCCATCACGGTGTTGCGTCATCAGTGCGAGTGCGAGCGATATGTAGTGGATCGGAGCAAGCGGATCGATCTCGAGCGCTTTGCGGAGGTGAACGATGGCCTCATCGAACCGGCCCACCTGGAGCAGGAGTTCTCCATACCAATGCTGGGCGACAACATAGTTCGGGTTAAGTTCGAGTGCACGGCGATACTCGCGCTCGGAATCGGCCCAGTTGAATCCCGAGAGAGCGGCGAGGACAGTGTGAGCCTCTGCCGAGCGGTCGTCAAATTCCAGCGCTTTTCGCGCGGCCGCCCTTGCCAGTTCCGCCGATTCCAAGGGAGGCCGGACATTGTATGAAGCCTGGAGGACATAAGCGGTTGCCAACCCCGCGTATGCCGGGGCATATGAGGGAGCCTGGTCGATCGCTTGCCGGAAGAATTCCATGGCGCGCTCGAACCCTTCCGCCGTGCGCTTGTTCAGAAAGAAACGCCCTTTGAGATATGACTGGTACGCTTCCGCACTTTCCGTGGAGTTCTTTGAGAGATGTGCCTGCTGATCGTCGGTGAAGGGAAGCTTGAGATGGCGAGCCACCTGCAGCACAATGTCCCTGTGGATTTCCTGAATCTGATCCGCGGGGCGCTCGTACTGTTCTCCCCAGATGTGGGTGTGGTCCCGCACGTCCATCAATTCAACGCTCACGGACACAGCCTGCGCTCGCTGCGCGAGCCGCCCGGTGAGGACGGCATTCACGCCAAGTTCCCGGGCAGCATCTTCGGGCGCAGTTTCTTTCCCCTTGAACCGGAAGGCCGAGCTTCTTGACATCAACTTGATGTCGGGAAGAACGGAAAGGGAATTGATCAGGCTCTCGGTAAACCCATCGGTGAGGTATTCCGTCGCCGGGTCTCCGCTGGGGTTGGCAAACGGCAGCACGGCGATCGCATCGAAGGTCCGGGAGGATCGGTTTGCCAGGAAGTAGGCGGCAACAAAAATCAGAACTGCCACCGGTGTAATCAGCAGAACGGGGCGGAGCCATTTCCCATTTCGGACGGCATGCCCGTGCAGGAAGGCGTGTCGCTTCGATGGCGGGACAGAAGGTGTGGTGACATCCAGGGCTTGCCGCAGGTCCGATGCCATCTCGGCGGCCGACTGATAACGCTCGGCAGGGTTCTTGCGAAGGGCCTTTTCTATGATCCGTCTGACCTTTTCGGGGATATCCTGCCCATCTCTTTCCAGGGGTTGCGGCTCTTCATTCAGGATAGAGTACATCACTGCGGCCTCATGTTCTCCCCGGAACGGAAGCTGCCCGGAAAGCATCTGGAAGAGGAGCACGCCGAGCGAGAAGATGTCCGAACGCGCGTCGGCATCCTCCCCCTGGATCTGCTCAGGGGACATGTATGCCATTGTTCCCGCTGTTGTCGACGACCGGGCCAATTTGAGCGAGCCTTTCAGCTTGGCCAGGCCAAAATCCGTGACCTTGACCTGGTTGCTCGAATTCACCATCACATTGTCCGCCTTGATGTCGCGGTGGACGATGCCCTTGCTGTGGGCTTCCTGCAAAGCCTCCGAAACCTGGATTCCATATGAGAGCGCATCCGGGACCGAAAGGGGAGATCGAAGGATCTTGCTCCCGAGGGTTTCGCCGTCCACGAACTCCATGTCGATGAAGCGCCTGCCTTCGAATTCGCCGAGCGAATGGACATCGCAGATGTGGGGATGATTCAGGATGGCGGCCGCTTTGGCCTCGTGGAGGAGCCGCGCTTCCTCTGTGCTGTCGTCCAGGAGGTGCGGGGGAAGGAACTTGAGAGCAACGTCCCGGTCGAGGTTGGTGTCGTGGGCCCTGTACACCACGCCCATTCCACCCTCTCCCAGCTTGCTCAAAATCGTGTAATGAAGAACGGTCTGGCCGATCATAAGTGTCGGTAATGTATCGATGTG
>JAGDMJ010000355.1 GCA_017860555.1 Bacteroidota bacterium | reverse complement strand
CCGGTCTCCTCATCGGAGTGATCTCTGCTCTCGCCGGCGTAGGAGGTGGAGTGTTTGCCATCCCGGTCATGTATTCGCTCTTTCGCTTTCCGCTGAAGAAGGCGCTTGGGACCTCAAGCGCCATGATCATCATCACCGCATTTTTCGGAGCCGTCGGCTATGCCATCAAAGGGTGGAACATGCAGGGGGTTCCACCTTATACGCTCGGCTACATCGATTACCTCACCGCCCTCCCGCTTATTCTCGGCTCCCTTCCCCTGGCAAACGTCGGGGCCAGGGTTGCGGACAAGACCAGGCCGGACACGCTCCGCAAGATCTTCGCCCTGCTCCTGATTATCATGGCGGCGAAGATGTTCCTTGGATAAAGACCCAATTGACAATTGTCAATTGACAATCGTCAATTGGAGACGCTTACATCACCAACGAGGGATAAACAACTATGGCCACGACTCGACAACTCATCGGCATTGTTCTCGCGCTTTTGTGCTCTGCGGCTCTTGTATTCGGCCAGAGCAGCGGCTTTGATGGTCTCCACATGGGCCTGAGCACGCTCTCACGCCTGTCACATGCGAAAACGCGTTCCATCAGCCCGGAAAATTTTACCGGGGAAAAAGGGAAAGGAGGAATGGCTACGGAAGGGACCGGCTCCCGGGCCGCGCGCGGACTCGGACAGGGATGGAAGGTCTCTCCTTCGGTCAGGATCGACTCGGGCACGACGTTCACACTGGCCGAGATCACCGGCCCGGGCGCGATCCAGCACATCTGGATGACCCCGACAGGGAAATGGCGCTTCTCCATCCTGCGCTTCTACTGGGATGGAGAGAAGGAACCGTCGGTCGAGGTGCCCGTGGGTGATTTCTTTGCCAACGGATGGGGGTCTTTTGCCGGGATCAAGTCGCTCCCCGTCTGTGTCAACCCCGGAAGCGCATTCAATTGTTACTGGGAGATGCCGTTCCGCAAGTCGTGCCGGATCACCATGGAGAACCTGGACGACAAATCCATGGTGCTCTACTATCAGATCGATTACACCCTCACGGAGATCCCCGCCGAGATGGCTTACTTCCACGCGCAGTTCCGGCGTACGAACCCGCTTCCGTTCAAGAGCGACTACACCATTCTCGATGGCGTGAAGGGGTGGGGGCACTACATCGGAACGTACCTGGCCTGGGGTGTGAACAATAACGGCTGGTGGGGAGAAGGGGAGATCAAGTTCTTCATGGACGGTGACGGCAAGTTCCCCACGATTTGCGGCACCGGCACGGAGGACTACTTCTGCGGCTCATACAACTTCGATCGTGAGGGGCGGTACCAGGAATTCAATAGCCCCTACTCGGGCCTCGCCCAGGTCATTCGTCCCGATGGCACCTACAGCTCCCAGCAGCGCTTCGGGCTCTACCGCTGGCACATCATGGACCCGATCAGGTTCGAGAAGGACCTGCGGGTGACGATCCAGGCGCTGGGCTGGCGGGGTGACGGGAGGTACTTGCCGCTGCAGGATGATATCGCTTCGGTGGCATACTGGTACCAGACCGAGCCGCATGCGGCCTTCCCGGAGGTGCCGCCGAGAGACTATCTGGAAGTACAGTGATGCAGTACTATGTAACCCGACCGTAGGGGGTCGGCACCTGTAGGACGGGACAGTGTCCCGTCCTGCATGGGCCACCGAGATTCTCGGTCACGCCCAGAGAGCGGAGCCCGAGTTGCGCGAAAATCGTCTTTTCCCTAGCTCCCGAGCCTCAACCTGTTCCCGACTATCTCTGCTATTCGATCGAAATCCTCTGTTTTATTCACGAAGTCGACCTTCCCGGCCTCGATCACGAGGGCCGGGCCGAGGTTGTAGCGGCCGATCCATGATTCGTAGTGGCGGTTCAATTGCTCCAGGTATTCGCGCGCGATACTCTGCTCGTAGTCGCGCCCGCGCAGTGAGATCTGCTTGAGCAGTGTGTCCACGCTCGCCCGGAGATAGATGAGCAGGTCGGGAGCCTCGAGGTACTGCGTCATCACGCCATACAGCGCGACGTAGTTCTTGTAGTCGCGTTCGGACATCTTCCCGATCTCATACAGATTGCGTGCGAAGATCTCGGCATCCTCATAGATGACCCGGTCGAGCACTACGGACTCCTCTCCTTCCGTGATGGATTTGTGACAACGGAAGCGATTCGAGAGGAAATAGACCTGCAGGTGGAACGACCAGCGTTCCATGTCCGCGTAGAAATCGCTGAGATACGGGTTGTCTTCGACCGATTCGAAGAACGGCTTCCATCCGAAGCGGTCGCAGAGCAATTTCGTGAGGGATGACTTTCCTGACCCGATGTTGCCCGCGACGGCGACGAAGACCTTCTTGGTCCGATGCATGGAAATTCGAAGGGAAAAATGAGAGGAACAGGACTGAGAGAAATATAGAAGAAGGGAACAGAAGAAACAAGGACAAGAAAGCTGATCAAGCCCGGGAGAGGGCCAGCACGAAGCGCCACAGAGAAAACCGTAAGGAAACGGTTGGCCACAAAAAGCACAGGAGAGACAAAAGAGGTGTCAGTTGCCTTGACTTCCGTTTTGTCGTATGAGTCCCGCGCCTTTTGTGGCCATCGTTATGCTCAACATCTAGGCAAAGAGCCCCTCTGTTGGCTCTCCGTCCCCCCTCTGCCTAGTAACTGGATTCATTCAGTGCGACCTTCCCTTTGAACACCCGGTAAATGAAGATCGTGTATCCAATCACCAGCGGCATGCCGATGAGCGCGATGATCAGCATGACGGTGAGCGTGGCAGGTGTGGAGGACGCGTTCCGGATCGTAAGGCTGTAGTCCAGGTTCGTGACCGAGGGAACCAACCGCGGGAACAGGCTCACGGCGCTCAGGCCGATCATGGAAGCGATCAACATCGACGATGCCAGGAACGCCTTGAACAGGTTCTTTCCCTTCAGCAAGACCGGTATGGAGATCAGCGATGCAAGCAAGACGAGGAACAGGACCCAGAAGAGCGGGTTGACCAGCATTTCTTCAAACAGGAATGAGGAAACGAAGATGCTCGCCAGGGTGGCAAGCAAGTACAATCCCACGGTGCTCACCCAGAACGAGGAGGCAATGCCGATCATCCGGTCATGAAGCTCTCCTTCGGATTTGAGGGCCAGGTAGATGGCGCCATGCATGGTGAACAGGGTCAGGCTGAGGACGCCGATCAGGATTGCGTACGGGTTCAGAAGTCCCAGAAACGATCCGGTGAAGGTCCCGTGCTCATTAATAGGGATGCCGTGCAGGATATTGCCGAAGGCGACGCCGAAAAGGACGGCGGGAAGGAGGCTTCCAATGCCGAAGGCCCAATCCCACACCTTTTTCCAATGCGGCGAATCCACCTTGCCGCGGAACTCCATGGAAACGGCGCGGAAGATCAGCGCGACCAGCAGGAGCATGAGGGCAAGATAGAAGCCGCTGAAAACGGTGGCGTACACGATCGGGAATGCCGCGAACAGGGCGCCTCCTCCGGTGAGGAGCCACACTTCATTGCCGTCCCATACCGGCCCGATCGCATTCATCGAGATGCGCCGTTCCTGCTCGTTCTTCAGGAACAAGTGCAACACCCCGACACCGAGGTCGAATCCATCCAGAATGGCATAGCCGGTGATCAGCACGCCGACGAGAAGAAACCAGATTGTCTGAAGGTCCATTATGCGGTCACCTCCTTTTCAAGTCCGATTGATCCTTTACCATGCGCGGGCTCCGGTCCATGTTTCACCTTCCGTACCAACAAATAAATGTACAGAACTCCGAGCGCAAGGTAGACCAACCCGAACAGGATGATGGAGAAGAGAATCTCTCCCGCCGTCACCGTAATGGACGCGGCCTGGCTGGTGCGCAGGAGCCCGTACACGATCCAGGGCTGGCGGCCAACCTCCGCAACAATCCAGCCGAGTTGGCATGCGATGAGCGGGAGCGGGATCGACCAGATCATGAGCTTCAAGAGCTTCGGCCGGTCCCAGAGCGTCCCGCGATACAGATAGAGTGCCGCCACGGCCATCAAGAGGATGAAGTACGTTCCGAGAATGACCATGTTGTGGAATGAAACGAACGTCAACCAGAGAGGCGGGATCTCATCTGCCGGGAATTCGTTGATCCCTTTGATATGCGCATTGACGTCGCCGAAGGCGAGCCAGCTCAGGAGTCCGGAGATCTC
>JAGDMJ010000354.1 GCA_017860555.1 Bacteroidota bacterium | reverse complement strand
GGTTCTACCTCCCCCTCTTCGCCTACGACAGGACGGACCTGAGGAGCACAGTCGAGTCCTCCGACACAACAGAGGAATGGGTCAAACAAAAGATATCGTTCAATGCTGCTTACGGGAATGAGCGGGTCACTGCGTATTTGTTTCTGCCGCGGGTTGGCAATCCCCCGTATCAAACAGTTGTTTACTTCCCCGGCTCGAACGCAATCCTGGATCGGTCCAGTGTGAATCTGCAAATGGGCGTGATCGATTTCGTCATCACAAGTGGGCGCGCGGTGCTCTATCCAATCTATAAGGGAACGTACGAGCGGAATTCGGGAATCACTACCGACCAGCCCAGCATGACCAATGCCTATAAAGACTGGATCATTCAATTGGGGAAGGATCTTGGACGATCTGTCGACTACCTGGAAACGCGGATAGATATTGACAAGGACAGACTCGCATTTTACGGATTGAGCTGGGGCGGCCGCCTCGGCGTCTTGTTCATGGCCGTGGAGAAACGGTTCAAGACAAGCGTACTCTATGTCGCCGGTCTCAAATTTCAGAGAGCGCTGCCTGAAGCCGATCCTGTCAATTATGCCTCGAGGGTGAAGATGCCCGTTCTCATGCTGAACGGTCGTTACGATAACTTCTTCCCTCTCGAGACATCCCAGGTTCCACTTTACCGGATGCTCGGAACGCCGGAGCCGGACAAAAGGCATGTTGTCTATGAGTCGGGGCATTTTGTGCCGAGGATTCAGCTGATCAAGGAAGTCCTTGATTGGCTTGACCACTATCTGGGAGCTGTGCAGAGTATGAGGTAGAGACTCGGAATGGTGCCAGGTGTTAGGTGTCAGTGGCTCCATGACATGCTGAGAGGTCCCCAATATCTTCAAATGAGAATCACATGCCACAGATGCGAGCGGATCACGAACCCCCAATTGCCACAGCGCAGCTAGGTTGGCGATACCATCACATGGGAATTCCCACCACCGAGTCTCGTCCGGGTGAAAAGTACCTGCCACATCTGAAAATCTACGTGTCAGGATTTGACACGAGCCCCTTTGGCATCGAATGGATGCGCTTTGAGCCTGACTGCAAAGTGTCCGAACTGGTCCGGACCGTCCCCCATATCGCGTTTGAGGTAGACAATCTGGAAGAGGCTCTGCAGGGGCGTACGCTTCTGGGCAAGATCGGCAGCCCGTCAAGCGGCGTCCGGGCGGCCATGATCATTGACAACGGAGCTCCAGTAGAACTGATCGAATTCCGAAAGGTGAAGCAATAGGTGGCTTCCCGAGCATACTGCCCGCGTTGATCAGGCGGGCTTCGCTCCCGGGGAGCTACTTGCAATTTCCCTCCCTCTATTGTATGTTTCTCCCTGTTGGCAACGCTCTTCCATCCGAGCCTAAAAACCTTTCACTATTCACCTGCATCTCAAGAGCTAGCGATGAGCATCCAGAATATGTCCATGCCTATTCAGCTTCCCCAGCCCCGTCTTGATGGGCACTGCTCTCTCGAGGCCACCCTCGCGAAAAGATGTTCAGTCCGGGATTTCAGAAACGAGCCAATGAGCCTCGCCACGCTCTCGCAGCTTGCGTGGGCAGCGCAGGGAGTCACCCGTAAGGAGGATGCACCTCAGGGATGGTCCTGGGGAGAATGGCAGGGCGGCAAGCGAACGGCCCCGTCGGCCGGTGCCATGTATCCGCTCGAGCTCTATGTTGTGGTTGGTAAGGTCGAAACCCTCGAACCGGGGATCTTTAAGTACAGACCTCTGCCCCATGAACTGGTGCATGTGTCGTCGGGCGACAAGAGGGGGCTGATGGCAACGCGCGGGCCCGGGCAGAAATGGATTGAGCAAGCACCGTGTCTACTTGTAGTAGCTGGCGTATACTCTCGATTGGAACCGAGGTTTGCCGAACGAGCAGCGAGATATGTCCACTTTGAGGTCGGGCACGTCGTCGAAAACATCTGTCTTCAAGCAGTCGCCCTGGGACTCGGGACCACTGTGGTGGGATCATTCTATGACGACACAGTCAGGAAGATCGTCGGGATGCCGGAGCATGAGCAGCCGTTAGCCATAGTACCCGTAGGAAAAGCGAAGTAGAGAGCAAGCGGCACATGCGAGTGCCGACGATTCTGGAAAACCTGGTACCCCTTCATAGCGACAGAACCGGTTCCTGACTTCTAGTGATTTTTCTCCGGAGACAGCATGGCAAAGAATCCTGCTCTCAACCTGACGGTGGTCTTCATCCTGTGCTGCAGTACACCCTTCTTTACTGACGGTTCCGGCAGTCAAGCACATTCCCAAACCAAGCCGTCCACGAACGAAACGCCGGAGAAGTTGGTTCCTACGAATTACGGCTACGACCACGATCGTCGCACTGTGATGATCCCGATGCGCGATGGCGTGAAACTGCACACTGTGATTCTCGTCCCAAACGGGGCAAAGAATGCTCCGATTCTCCTCACTCGCACACCGTATGATGCAGATGCTCTCACCAATCACTCCCAGAGCGCACACCTCGGCCCCCGAATTTATGGCTATGACAACGCGACCGAGGTCATCGTGGACGGCGGCTACATCCGGGCCGTGCAGGACATCCGTGGGAAATATGAGTCTGAAGGGGAGTACGTGATGAACCGTCCGCTCCATGGTCCGTGGAATTCAACGGCCGTGGATCACGCCACCGACACCTATGACACGATCGAATGGCTGATCAAGAACATCCCGGAAACGAATGGCAAGGTCGGCATCCTCGGGATTTCCTATGACGGGTTCCTCCCCTTGATGGCGGTGGTGCGGCCTCACCCGGCGTTGAAAGTCTCGGTCGCAATGAACCCCATGGTGGACGGCTGGATGGGAGATGACTGGTTTCACCATGGCGCCTTTCGGCAACAGATGATGTCGTATTTCTACAACCAGGAAGCGACTCGAGACAATGACGCCAGGTGGTGGACAACACACTACGACGACTACGATATGTTCATGGAGGCGGGCTCCGCCGGAGAGTTGGGCAGGCGACGCGGGCTGGAGCAGGTGGGTTTCTGGCGGAAAGTTCTCGAGCATCCGGCATATGACGCCTTCTGGCGAGACCAGGCGATGGACAGAATACTTGCCGCCGAACCGCTCAAGGTTCCGCTGATGCTTGTTCATAGCCTCTGGGATCAGGAAGATATTTATGGCGCGCCGGCTGTCTATAAGGCACTCAAACCGAAGGACACCAGGAACGACAAGGTCTTTCTTGTGATCGGGCCATGGCACCACGGTCAGGAAATTGGCGATGGCAGCGCGCTCGGTCCGATCAAGTTCAACTCCAATACCGCGTACTTCTTCAGACAGGAGATCCTGGCTCCTTTCCTCGCGCAGTACCTCAAAGATGGAGCGCCCAGGGCAAACCTCCCTGTCGTCTCTGCATTCGAAACCGGTACCAACCGGTGGTTGCAGCTCTCAGACTGGCCTGCAGGTTGCGAAAGCGGCTGCACTATTACACCTACTCCCTTCTACATGGACGACAGCTCGCGGGCAGGCTTCGCCCCACCCTCCGACAAAGGTCAGCCCTATGACGAATACATTTCCGACCCGGCAAAGCCTGTGCCTTACCGCCGGAGGCCGATACCTTCCCTGGATTATGACTACGAAGAAGGGTGGAGTAAATGGCTCGTGGACGACCAGAGAGAAGCCTCCGGCCGCCCGGATGTCCTGGCGTTCGTTTCAAAGGAACTCACCGCCCCGCTCAAGATCAGCGGCCAGCCGATGGTCAACCTGATCGCATCTACGAGCGGCACGGATGCCGACTGGGTCGTGAAACTCATCGATGTCTACCCGGATGAAGTGGCCGGACAGCCGGGACTGGGCGGATATCAACTCATGGTCTCCGCAGACATCTTCCGCGGGCGCTATCGTGAGAGCTTCGAACTCCCGAAGGCCATTTCTTCCAATCAGCCTCTCCCCTATCGCTGGGCTCTTCCGCACGCGAACCATGTTTTTCTGCCGGGGCATCGGATCATGGTACAGATCCAGTCCAGCTGGTTCCCGTTGTACGACCGGAATCCGCAGACATTTGTGCCAAGCATTTTCTGGGCGAAGCCGGAAGATTACAGGAAGGCAATACACCGGGTTTATCACACACCGAAAGAGGCAAGCTACATTGAGATTCCCGTGGTGAAAAGTGAGGGGGGCTGAGGGGGGG
>JAGDMJ010000353.1 GCA_017860555.1 Bacteroidota bacterium | reverse complement strand
CGCTGTGGTTGCCAGACTGGCGAAAAATCCCCTCGACTGGGCT
Source organism: Bacteroidota bacterium (assembly GCA_017860555.1). Classification (GTDB taxonomy): domain Bacteria; phylum Bacteroidota; class Ignavibacteria; order UBA10030; family UBA6906; genus JAGDMJ01. The sequence continues at coordinate 4,146 of JAGDMJ010000353.1, read as the reverse complement.
TTCAGCAGCTGCCAGGATTATGCGGGCCATTCGAGATCCGGACTTGTTACCGTTCAGCCGATCCTCAGTCTCGTCGGCGGTCAGGAGGCCTACCGGCAGTTCCTGAACGATTACAACCCGGAACAATCAGACTCAGTCTGGAAATACTTGCTGAGATCTCCGGTGACCTGATTCTGCGTGCGACTCTTCGGACACCGAATCGCCTTCCTGCTAACGGATTCTCCCTACCCGCCTGCTGCGGGCAGGCAAAGGCCTCGCAACGATGGCGCTCATGAATGCGTGATCCTACAGGATTTTCTCCAGCGGTACCTGGAACAGCCGAATCTTGTCGTCTGCCCGGATGATGGCACTATTTGCCTCGGCAAGCTGCTGAATGAGCCTCGCCAGCGGCTCCTCCTGTTCAAAGGCGATCAGTAAGACCGAGTTGGTTTCGGGAAAGCTTCGAGTTCCAAGATGGGGTTCCGTCCCGTGCCCTTTGCCGAGCACATTCTCCCATCGGGTGTAGAAGTCGATACCAGTCCGCGTCAGGATTTCCATGACACGCGGCGTGTAGACATCGTTACATACAATGAAGGCGATTTTCATCTGGGTACTTCCTCCCTAAGATTCGACGACTTCTCCCGGCTTCAACTGAGGAGCACGATGTCCCCTCGCCGGTTTCTTTTTCAGGACGGCGACAAGGCGCGGGACAAATGCAAACACCCGCCGGAATGAGAAATCGTCAAGAATGGAATAGACCACCGGCACGACGAAAAGCGTCAGCAGGGTGGAAGTGATAAGCCCGCCGATAACGGCCTGACCCATAGGAGAGCGGAATTCGCTTCCCTCGCCCACCGCAAGGGCCAGCGGAGCCATCCCGAAGATCATGGCGAGCGTCGTCATAAGAATCGGCCTGAGCCTTGTTGCCCCCGCCTGAATCAGAGCCTCGCTGCGATCATGTCCGCGGTCGCGCAGCACGTTGGCAAAATCCACAAGCAAGATGCCGTTCTTCGTAACCAACCCCATCAGCATGATGATGCCGATCATGGAGACCACGGAAAGCGAACTTCCGAAGGCGAGCAAGGCCATGATTGCGCCAATCAGCGACATTGGGAGGGCCAGCATGATGGCGAACGGATACTTGAAGCTCTCGAACTGCGCCGCCAGCACGATGTAGACGAAGACAATAGCAAGTCCGAGCGAGAGAAAGATGTTGCCGAAGGATTCCGCCTGCATTTCACCCTGCCCGACAACTCCGACGGAATACCCCGGACGAAACTCCAGGGCCGATGTCTGATCCTGGATATCCGTGAGAACCGGGACGAGCAGCCGCCCTGCGAGGTTCGCGTCGATCCGGATCTCGCGCTGTCGGTCGTAGCGGTTGATCTTGGACGGTCCGGAACCCTGCCGGATGTTCGCCACCGAGCTGACGGGGATCAACAGCTTCTGATTCCCCGGGAGAGTCTTGGTGCTCTTGATGGTGAGGTTACTGATGTCCTCGATCGACGTGCGGTCATCTTTCCGAAGCCGCACGCGAACATCGTACTGCTCTCCTCCTTCCTGATACTGTGTAGCCACAAAACCATCCACCATCGCGCGCACCGTGGTAGCGATAAGGCCTACGTTGATGCCGAGGTCCGACGCCTTGTCCCGATCAATGCGGATGCGAACCTCCGGCTTCGACGTTTCCAGGCTGTTCTCGACATCAGCCGCCCCGGGCGTGCTCCGCACGATTCGCTCCACGTGGTCTGCAAGCCCCTGGAGCGTCTCCATGTTTTCCCCGCGGACGCTCATGATGACGGGTTTCTGAGGCCCGCCGATCCCTCCCTGCGTCGTGAGGCTGACGTTGGCACCGGGGAGATCGCTGAGCTCGGCACGAATATCATCGATCAGCGTGAAAACGCTTTTTGTGCGGTTGTGCTTGGCGACGAGTTTGACCATGATATTCCCTTTGGTCACCGGGTCGTTTCCTGCACCGATGGTTGTCAGGGTCGTTGTGACCTCGGGGTGGCGTTTGAGCGTGCTTTCGATTGTCGAGCTTATCGCGGCCGTCTGCTCGAGGGAGCTCCCGGGTGCGGCGTTGATGCTCAGATTAAATTCGCTCATATCGCTATCCGGGAAGAATCCCGAGCCAAGGTACCGCATCAGGAAGAAGCTGAACACGAACACGCCCAGGGAGCCGAAAACCACCGTCTTGCGGTTGCGCAGCGACCATGCGATCGCCCGCTGGTAGCGTACGCTCATGACTTCAAAAGCATGATTGAAATAGAAGAGCCCACGCCGGAGCCAGCTTCCGCTGTTGGTGAGTTCTTCGTCTTCTTTCTTCAGCCACCGGGAGGCAAGCATGGGGGTCATAGTGAAGGCAACAAAGAGCGAGACGAGCACAGACGCCGAGACCGTCATCCCGAATTGATAGAAAAAGCGCCCGACAATGCCTGGCATGAACGCCACCGGCACGAATACCGCAACGATGGTGAATGTCGTTGCCATGACCGCCAGGCCGATCTCGCTCGTGGCAGCCTTCGCCGCTTCAAAGGGAGTCTCCCCCTCATGCATGTGACGGTAGATGTTTTCGATGACCACAATGGCGTCGTCGATCAGAAGCCCAACGGCAAGCGACAGGGCCATCAGCGACATCATGTTCAACGTGAAATCCAGCGCGAACATGAGGATGAAGCTGGCAATGATGGACGTCGGCAATGCCAGCGCGCTGATGATCGTGGGGCGGGCATTTGCCAGGAAGAGGTAGACGACGACCACCGCCAGCAAACCGCCATATACGATATCGAAGAGAACATCACTCACCGTGTCGCGGATATAGACGCTGTTGTCGCGGGCGACCATGAGCCGAATGTCGGACGGGAGGTCCTTCGTCACGCGCTCGATCTGTTTCTTCAGGGCTTCGGCGACGCGGACGGTATTGCTCCCTGATTGCCGCTTGATGTTCAAGCCCACCGCACGTTTGCCGTCCAACCGCGTCAGGCTGACCTGCTCTTTGACCCCATCGAACACGTTTGCCACCTCGGCGAGGCGCACCACCTTGCCGCCGGGGGTTGCCACGACGACCTTCTTGAAATCGTCCACAGTGGTGTACTTGCCCATGGTCCGGAGCAAGAGCTGCCGTGGGCCTTGAATGAGATTGCCTGCCGGGACTTCCACGTTGGCAGCTCCTACGCTCTGGATCACATCCTGCACCGAGAGCCCGTACGCTTTGAGCCTCTCCCCGTCCACTTCGATCTGGATTTCGCGCTCAGCCCCGCCGACCAGGTCGACCGAACCTACACCCGGGACATTCTCAAGGCGTTTCTTGATGACGTCCTTCGTATAGGTGGTGATCTCCTTCTCGGAACGCTCGCCGGCGACCGTGACCGTGAGGATGGGCGTGCTGGCGGGATCGATGCGCTGGATCACCGGGTCCTTGATGTCCGTGGGAAGGTTTGCCCGTACGGCCGCGATCTTTTCACGGACTTCCTGGGCGGCCTGCCGCCCGTCGACTTCGAGCTTGAACTGCACGATCACGATCGAGACCCCCTCCTGGGAGATCGACTGGATGTGATCGACCCCGGCAATCGGGTTGACCGCGTCTTCGATTTTTTTTGTGACATCGCTCTCGATCTGCTCCGGTCCCGCGCCTGGCAGGACGGTTGTCGCGGTCACGAACGGAAAATCGACGTCCGGAAACTGATCGATGTTCAACTTGGCAAAAGAGAAAAGACCCAGCACGATCAGGGCCATGACCATCATAGTGGCGAAGACCGGGCGATCGATCGAAACATTAGCGAGTTTCATTGTTCACCACCTTGACGTAACTGCTGTCTTTCAGATTATTCAATCCGACCGTGGCGACGGTATCTCCTGGAGCCAGGCCGCGGAGGACTTCTGTGTGCTCGCCGTCGGTAATGCCAAGGTCCACAACCTGCTGGAAGGATCGTCCGCCGCGCAACAGGTAGACACGATCAACGACCCCGTCGCTCTGAATCGCCGCCGCGGGGATGACAAGCGCGTTCTCGCGGGGGGAGAGTTGGACCGTCGCTTTGCAGAACATGCCGGGCTTGAACCAGTTGTCCGACGTGTTCGGGAAGAGTGCCTTGACTTCGAAGGACCGGGAACCCACATCGGCCGATTTCGAAAGCTGGATGATCTTTCCCTGGCGCCGTACGTCCGAAC
>JAGDMJ010000352.1 GCA_017860555.1 Bacteroidota bacterium | reverse complement strand
TCGGTCCCTCGCAGCTCCTCCGGGTCTTCCAGGAGAAGTTTGTACGATGGACTGTTGTAGAGCCTGCGTCCTTCGAGATCGACGATGGCAATGAGGTCGACCATGCTTTCCAGGGCTGAGGAAAGGAGAGGAATGGACTCTTCTTCGGGCTTCTGAGGCTCAGTTGCGGCCGTTTGCTTCGGGGACTCTTTCCTTTCGAGAGCCCGTCGGACGGCAGTAACGATCCGCGGGTACATTTTCTTGCTGACAAAGTCTGCCGCTCCCCGGCGGAAGCACTCGCTGATCAATTCTTCCCCTGCGGGGGGAGAAATGAGGATCCAGGGGACGCCGGGCGTCACTTCGTTCGCAAGCTCCATGGCCGTAAGCGGGTCGAGCCGCGGCATGCTGATATCCGCAATGACCAGATCGGGAGTATGCTCCTGTATCACTCGAAGGAACTGCTCCTTCGATGATACACGCTTTGTCGAGCATGGGAGATTCCCTTTTCTCAACTGAAGCTCAAAGAGCTCGGCATCCGTCGGGATGTGCTCAAGGATGATGATCCTGGGCTCGGTAGTCATGTCATTGCCCTATTAGCCTCTCTTTACGGTGTCCAACGCTAATATTAACGAAATCTTCGCAAAGGGGCCTTGACGGGGAGCACACTGCAATACCCCTGAGCCATGTGAACTGGGTGGAAGGACTCAGGCAGGTGACCCGGCCTGCTCGAGTTTCCCTCCCTCACGTGCATCGGCGCGCCTGAGCAAGAGGGCAAAGACAAAGCCCGCAACGCCCAAGAGCGAGAACATCAACATGCTGGCAGTATAATTCTCAGTCATATCCCGCAACAGGCCGTTCAGCCAGGGAAACAGCGCCAGACCCACATTCTGGACCATCGTGCAGAGACCGAATGCCGTGCCGACCCGGTTCTTCTCCACGATCAGCGGAATGGATGGCCACATGGCCGCCGGCACCATGACAAAGGCTGCACCGAGCAGTATCATCGGAAAAGCGGGTGGGATCATCGTGAAACCCATCCCGAGAAATGCCGGGATCATCAACCCCGATCCGACAAGCATCATTGACGCCCTTCGGCCAAACCTGTCCACAAGCCTGCCAAAGAACGGCGCGAGAATCATGGAGGCGAAGATAATGATGGTGGTGGTTCCACCGGCAGTCGTAAACATGTGAATGATGTTGTAAAAGACCTGGTAGAGGAATCCTCCCTCCGATCCGGCAGTGAGCGGAAGACCCCATTTGTCATGGAAAAAATCGGTCGAAAGTGCGGTGAAGGGAAAGATGGCCGAGTAGAATGTCACACACAGCATCGTGACGAACCAGAACGAAGGATTGAATTTCCTGATATCCGCAACTTTGATCTGGTCACCGGCCGATTCATCTTTGAGCTTCAGCGCCTGCTCTCCTCTCCGGTCGAGCAAAATGTAGACCAGGTTCGCCACCAGCGAGAAGCCACAGAACAGCACCGCGGCCCAGAGCGCCATCCTGAAGTCTCCGAAATACGTAGAAATCAACTCTTCTGTATTAAAACTGAACAGAGTTCCCAGTCTGCTGATCGTGAGGGCAATGCCAAATGCAAGCGCTAATTCTTTCCCTTTGAACCACCGGCTGATGATAGCGCTCTGGGCAACGACAAGGGACTCGGACCCCCACCCAAAAATGAACCGTCCGATGTACAGAACCCAGAGGTTCGGCGCGACAGCAACGACGGCAGCGCCAATCGTGACAAGAGCCGAGAAAAGCAGACTTGCTTTTCGGGTTCCTATGCGGTCGATCAACATCCCACCGATGAACACGGACAAAATTGCGGCGACACTGTAGAGCGTGTACATCTGGCCAATGGCTTCCCTCCCAAGGCCGAGCGCCTCGATCAGTGTTGGGGCAATGGCCCCGACGCTGTCATAGGCGAAGTAACTGCCAAAAGTGAGGATGCTGACGAAGAGAAGAACTGCAAATCGGAAAGGAGCGCCCGCCGGGTGAAACCGCCCTAGCTGCGAAGTGGATGTCAGTGCCATGGTCTCCTGAGAGGTAGGAACTTGACAATGATACAAAGAAAAGAACAAAGATTCACTCGAATCTCTTTCTGTGGCTTCATTGGCGGCAGGAGGAAAGAAAAAACCGGAACGCAAATGGAAACAGTGCGTCCCGGTCCAAGGCGGAGGGAAGGAAAAAGGGGACGGCCGATCCTGGCTCGTCGTATCCGATTATCTCACCAAAGACATCAACCTCGTGGCCGTGAACGATCCTGCCTGACCGGCAGGCAGGCTTGCTGTCAGCCGATAGATATAGACTCCGCTTGCCAGCCCGGTTGCATCAAAGGGGACCTCATGGGTACCCGCTGCCTTGCGTTCGTTCACCAGCACGGCCACCTCTCTTCCCAGAATATCATACACGATCAATCTGACATCACTGACCCCTGGCACCTGGAACCTGATCCCTGTTTTTGGATTGAACGGGTTCGGGTAGTTCTGCAGCAACGCAAAAACCGAGGGGACAGCGCGGCCGCTCCCCTGCACGGTTGTCACGCTCATCTTCTTCAGCATGATCCGGTCAATCCAGTACTGGTCGCCGCCCGTCGCCGTCGCTCCGAGCCAGAACATCAGTCGTCCATCAGAAACATCGGCTGGAGTCGTAGCGGCAAATTCGGTGCTGTACAGGGCCCATGAGTCAGTGAGATCGAAATGCTCGTTCAGCCCGTAGTTGGTGAATGGTGCACCATGTTTCTGGATCACGACCTCCACATCGCGGCCGCTGCTCGAGTAGGCGGCAAAGCTCAAATGGTAGATTGCGTCGCGTTCCAGGGAGATGTCAAATTGATAGAACTGTGTATTCGGTCCACACTCGGAAATCCGGACGTTCGCGGCATGATTGTCGTCAAAGCCCGGACTAGCGGGCTGCACGCTCCCGATCCCTGAAGTGTAGAAGCACCACGGGGAAATCCCCCCATTGAAGCTCGCATTCGCGATCAAGTTGCTGTCTGCGGGCTGTTCCTCACCTGCCGTGAAGGAACGTTTGGCTGACCAGGGACTGTCTCCCCCCTTGTTGCATGCGGCCACACGCCAATAGTACGCCGTACCGACATCGAGGCTCCGGGCCGTATAGCTTGTCGCGACGAGCCCTGCCTGATCTACTGATGTCGAGGCAAATTGTTGATCCGATGACACCTGAATTCTGTAACTCGACGCACCGGGCGCGGGGTTCCAGGCAAGACAAGCAAAATTCGAAGGTGCTGTGGCCCCATCGTCCGGGGACAAGAGAGTCGGAGTCAAAGGAGGCTCAATACTGATCGGTCCGCTGGAAAATTCATGGGACCCGATGTCGGGAGCTAATCCCTGGAACCGGTCGGCACGGTAGTAGAAGACCCGCGCTCCCTGGCTCCATATCCGTGCACCGCTCAACGTAAGGGTATTGGTGCCGTAGTCCGCCCTGATAATTCCGACAGGGGCGTCTCCCTCGATCTTGATGGAGTCGCCTTCAACACCCGGGATCCCCCAGCCATCGCAGAAATAACCGGCATCCTCAACAACAAGTGTCGTACCGCTGTCTCCGATCGATGCCACCGTCACATATGTGCCTGCGTCGATAGCAGGACTGCCTGCCTGCAGGTTGAAATCCTTGGCAGGACCCTGTCCGATGGTGTTCACAAACATGGGATCTCCACCCTTGTTAAGGGGGCCCCATTGAACGGGCCTGGCACGCTTAACTTCATCGATTGTCCATGTGGCGGTGCCACCCTTGTATTCATACCGCACGTTGGCCGGCTGTCCGGGAGCACCGCAAAGAAGATTTCCGTCGTAGCGGTTGTCCATCTCCTCCAACGGAACCAGGGCGTCCACGTCGATAATCTGCCAGCGGGGAGCGACAGCAAAGATATTGTTCCTGAAGACATTGTAGTTCTGAGTCATCTCCGGTGCGAAATTATCGATGCGCCATCCGTCCTTCTGCCACTCCTTCTGATCATTCTCCGCGTAAATGGTGTTGTTGTAAATCTTATTGTACAATACCGATGGAGCGCTGCCATTGATGGAGCCGGAGCTGGCTCCGACGATAGCCGGCCATTGGCGCTTCGTAAAAACCGTGGCAGTGTCATCATAGAAGGTGTTGTAGCGGATGATGCAGTTGGTGCCTGTGAATTGCAGACACCAGCCGTTCCCTCCCCTCCAGACCAGCCCAGGATAGTATCCGACGTTGTTCTCA
>JAGDMJ010000351.1 GCA_017860555.1 Bacteroidota bacterium | reverse complement strand
GGGGGCGCATAGCGCCATTGCAGGATCGACTGCTCGGCCAGGGTATCCCAGGAAGCGTCTCCGCTGGATTGAACGAGCCTGGCATGCTCAACTGTACCGTCTTCTCTGACACAGACGAGAATCTTGAGCTTCAACGCGCGATTGCCCGGGAGGGTGTGAAACGACGGGAGCGGAACATAACCGATGAGCTCCGGCGGCTCAATGTCGTGGCTGATCTCATACGAGGGGCCGCACCCGGGGAGAAAGACAAGAAGAAAGGCAATGACATATCTCGACATATCGCCTCCATTCGAGAGGTATATCCCTGCCCGAATGTGGCAAATGCACGGGATAAAGTCAATCATCGACGGGACAGACGTGGTTTCTCAGGGCTTTAAGGATGTTTTTTCCCCTTCACCGCCCACCTTGACCTTCTTCTATTGAGCGCCAAAGTCTTGCTAGATGTTGAACTTGTTTGCATGTTTCTCGCTTCTCCGGTCTTGTTCGATCTGCACCTTGATCCAGTCGTAGGTCTTTTTCATCCCCTCCTTCAGCGGAATGGAAGGCTCCCAACCCAGGTATTTTTTGATCAGCGCATTGTCGCTGTTGCGACCTCGCACGCCTTTGGGAGCCTGAAGATCATAGGTCCGGGCAAGCTTGTAGCAGGCAATATCCTCGACGATATCAACAAGCTGGTTGATGGAGACCATCTCGCTGCTCCCAAGGTTAAGGGGTTCGAGAATATCGCTGTACATAATATCGATGATGCCTTTGATGCAATCGTCAATGTACATGAAGCTGCGTGTCTGATGCCCGTCGCCCCAGATCACGATTTCCTTTTTCCCCGTCACCGAAGCTTCGATCACCTTTCGACATATTGCCGCAGGAGCTTTTTCCCTTCCGCCGTCGTACGTGCCGTACGGGCCATACACATTATGGAATCGGGCTATCCTGGTTGCAAGTCCAAAGTCCTCCCTGAAATGGCGGCACATACGTTCGCTGAACAGCTTTTCCCAACCGTAACCGTCCTCTGCAAGGGCCGGGTACGCATCCGATTCCTTGAGCCCCGGATTGTTCGGGTCTGTCTGCTTATCTCCGTTGTACACGCAGGCAGACGAAGCATAGAAGAACCTGTCGATTCCGCAGTCGCGGGAGGCGATCAGCAAATGGGTGTTGATGAGTACACTGATCATGCATGCGGCCTTGTTGTTCTCGATGAAGCCCATGCCGCCCATGTCGGCCGCGAGGTTGAAGACCTCGTGCTGACCGTTGACTGTGTTGTGGCAATTCTCCCTCAAACGGAGATCCAGGACGAGGTTATCCGCCTGCTCAGACACCTGATACCACTTGTTCAAAGGTTTGATATCGACAGCTCGGACAGCGTGGCCTTGGTTGATGAGCCGCTTTACCAGGTGACCAGCGATGAATCCACCGGCTCCGGCGACCAGAATCTTCTTCATGGTTTCCTCAATGTGAAGTGGAACTTACTCGTGAACGTACGCGGGTCGCACGCGACAGCAAGACTTCCCCCGGCCGCACTTTTTCATGCCGGTCGGTCACTGGACGGCAAGGTAGTTGCCATAACCAACGACAATGGTCGATAGAACCAGAGTTGCCAGGCCAAGTGCGAGTTTTCCCCTGGTCATCCGGCTGCTACCTTTCCACTCTTTCAGGGCAATGCCCCAGAGTGAGCTGAAGATGATAATGCTCGCCATGTGGATCGTCCAACTCGAAAACTTGTATTCCCCCATCTGCGTCTCCCCCATAGTATAGAAGAAAAACTGCAGATACCAGACTACCCCGGCGAGCGCGGAGAAAAAGTAGTTGCTCAGCATCGGCACACGCTCTGCCGTTGCTTCTCCTGTCGGGTTGGCGGCCGCCGCATGGTGCGGGACGGAGGAGTCTTCGCGAAGCCGGCGGCTGAAATACTGATAGCCAGTCCGGTTGCGTTTGTTGAGAATGAGACACCAGATGAAGTTGGACGTGAAGCCTCCAAGCAGAACAACACAAAGCTTGGGAAGGCCGGTCCAGATCGGCGTTGTCCCCCGGGCTGCCGACAGTTCCGCGATGGGTGTGGCGGCATCAAGGCCGTACGCCATGCATGCGCTCATGATGCCTGAGAACGTGGCTACGAGGATTCCCCGGCCGAAATTGAATTCCTTGATGGTTTCCCTCTTTTGTTCCTCCGTCATCTCCCTCTCTTTGCCTCTGCCTGCCATGCCCGCGAAAATGATCCCGAGCACGCAGACGCCTAGGCCCAGGAGAATGACTCGGCCCGAACCTGTGCCGAGGACTTTGTCGACCAGGTCCCCGTGGAATATCGGCGGCATAAGGGTGCCAAAGACCGCGCAGTAGCCCAGGGTCACCCCCATCCCCAGCGAAAGGCCCAGGTATCTCATGGAGAGTCCAAAGGTGAGCCCTCCGAGGCCCCACATAGCGCCCCAGAAGTAGGCCCACAGGATACTGGCAAGCGGGGCTTCGCTTAGAACCCCCGACAGATCATTCGTATTGAGGGACGCGAGAATCCACGGTGCCACGATCCAGCTGAAGACTCCCCCGATGAGCCAGTATACTTCCCATGCCCATTTTTTTACTGCACGGTAGGGAACATAGAAACTGCCTGCCGCCAACCCTCCAAGCCAATGAAAGACCACGCCGAGGAACGGATTCGATATCATTGGGAGAACCTTGAGTAGAAGGAGGAAAAATCATCCATTCGGCTTCTCCCGGGAGGGCTCGCCTCGTTCCTCCGCGCGATGCTTCACCACGCGCGCCTGGGTGTAGAAGAGGACCTCTTCGGCAATATTCGTTGCCAGATCCGCCACGCGCTCGAGATTCCGGCTGATGCGGACCTGTGCCAGGGCGCCTTCAATGGCCTGCGGGTCTTTTCTGACGAGTTCGATGACTTTGCGCGTGACACCTCTATTCAACTCATCGATCTCATCGTCCCGCTTCAGGACCGAAAGGGCCGCGTGGGGATCCGGGTGGATGAAGCTATCAAGCACTTCTTTCAGCATCGTGCGGGTGATTTCGACCATCCTCGGGATCTCCTCTACCGGTTGCACATCCGGGAATTGCTCCAGGGATTGAACGGATTCAGCGATATTCACGGCATGATCGCCGATCCGCTCGAGGTCATTGTTGATCTTTTGAGAGGCAAGAATGAACCGCAAATCGCTTGCCACCGGCTGCTGGAGGGCCAGCAGATCGAGAATGGCATTGTCAATCTCGATCTCCAGCGAATTGATTCGATCGTCAGTGTCTATCACCTTCTGTGCGAGAGCATGGTCTTTGCTCAGCAATGAACGGATCGCGGAGCATATGGCATCCTCCGCCACACTGCCCATCTTGACGAGGGAGGTTTTGAGACTTTCAAGTTCATGTTCGAAGCGACGCTCCATGGTTCTTCTCCTTAACAGGAACAGACCAGTGTGAAGTCACGTAGCTGCAACATATACGAGAACTGCAGAAATACCATGCTGTTCGTCTTTCTCAATGCGCCGCTCCCCTCTCTTGAACTCTAACCTCGTGCCCGCAATGTCTTGTATCTTTCATCCCACCGCCAAGGGACCTCTTTCCCCGACAGATACACTCCGCCGAGCCACCGGTCGATACCATTCATGCGTACCATATCCTCTTCTCCCCTCAGCACAGCACGCCCCGCGCTCGTGATCCGCACGGTCGAGCGCCAGAATGCATCCAGGGGATTTGACGTCGGGGCGCTCGCATCCTCCATGGCAACGAGCGGGGTGTCTGCCTTATGTAGCCGCTGCACATAGGTGGCAAACACCGTGTCCCCCATGAAGACCTGTTCCTCTCGCTTCTGGTGGGATTCGACGAAAAGAATCTGCATAGGAAATGCCCGGCTGCTCAGCACTTCGAGGATCTGGCGCTCAGTCCGGTTTAGTCCGTTCTCCAGCGAAGGATATTGCTGGCCATGCCTCAACAATGCCGGAGCGACCCACGGAAGCGCGGCGGTTTCTTCCCGAAGGAAGGAGAGGAGTGCAGCCGGATCGGGGGCCCGGAAGGCATCCCAGGCCCGGCGCGCAATGACTAGCTGGGCTCCGGTCACCTGCTGACGCTGGTCGTAGAGCGCTCGCAGGGCGTCGACCGGCATATTTCCCAGATATTCCGTCCGGGCAGGCTGTATCACTGCGCAGCGATGAAGAGCATAATCGGGCAATATGGAGAGAATCTGGATGAGCTGAAGTTGATCGAAGAGGTC
>JAGDMJ010000350.1 GCA_017860555.1 Bacteroidota bacterium | reverse complement strand
CAGATCGCCGGATCCTGTGCGGAAACTCCCGGCAGGCGCATGGCAGGAAGCCAATCGCCGCCGCTATGGTATCCTGCCGCGGACCATCCGTACGGATAGTGGCGGGCATCAAATTCCTCCTGGAGACACCGGAGGTACCAGCGCTTGTAGTGTCCAGGCTGCCAGCTTCGCGCCAGATGACTCAGCCAGGATTCATCGGAACAGAGGAACTCGACCGTCCCGTCACTCTTTTCGAGTTCCAGCCGGAAGAGGAAACCGGGTTTGCCGGATGTCCAGGTTCCGTCTCCTTGCCCGTAAAAAAGGACAGTTGCCCCGAATACATTCATGCCGGCTGTGAGACGGCCTGTAAGGTCGAGCGGATCCACCTCCATCCACCGTGGGTCCGAGGGGGCAGGTCCCCATTGGATCCTGTGTCCATTCACTTCGAGAAGGTAACGGCTGTCGGCGGCGACCCATCCCGTTGCGCGACGGGGAGGGTCCTTCAGTACGATAGCCTTTCGAAAAAGGACAAATGTGTTCGGCAGGCATCGCTCGGAAGGATACCAAATCCACTGTGCCGGGCTCAGATCGAGGGCCGGGAGTTCCGGCCCCCGGGGCATCTCAGGAAGCGCTTGCGAAGTTCTCTGCGCGGCTGTCAGCGGTGTAGCGTTCATACCCAGCAGCGCTGCGCCGCCAACGCCCGCATGCTTGACAAAATCGCGTCGGGTGAGCATATGTGTCGTCTGATAGACATGAGGAGGAACTTGGTACCGTCAATCAGCCCCTTCCGGCATCGTGAACGGCCTGGCCCACGGTTTCAGGAACGTCGTCACGACCTTTGCAGGACTCTTCCCGTTGTTCTTCAGGTAGTACGAACCGGCCGCGGCCGGTATGACGAAGGTCTCGGCATAGTTGAAGAGGGCGCGTTCCCCCCGTGCCGTTTCGAGGATCACCGATTCCCCCTCCGTCAGGCTCAGGACATGGCAGGAGCCGTCTGTTGTCACTTCCACCGATGTTTCGAATTCCCACCGGTGCACATCATAGAACTGGTTTGGATGAGTGGGCAGATGAAATACCTGCCAGTCCGCTCCCTTCCGCAGGAGCACCGGATGGGCTATCAGCTCTTTTTTGACCCGCTCCCCCTGTCGATCGAAATACAGGTTCTCAAATGCGCGGTCGATGTTCAGAGGACGCGGTTTTCCATCAAGGTCCATCCGCATCCAATCGTACATCTTGAACGTAAAGATGTACGGTGTGGCGCTGATCTCCAGAACCAGGGCGTCCGCCCCCGAGCAGTGAATGGTCCCGTTCGGGATCAGGAAGAGGTCGTGTTTGTGGGCGGGTTCGGTATTGACGTGGCGCTCGACGTCCACCGGCACACCTTCGCGAACGCTTCGCTCCAGGTCGGCGCGAAATTGTTCCGGGTCAATCCCTTCTCTGAACCCGAGATAGACACGGGCCCCCGGTTTACAGTCCAGGATGTAGTAAGCTTCATCCTGGGTGAAGGTTTCGCCGAAATTCTTGCTGACGTATTCCGGACGGGGATGGCACTGGAGGGAGAGGTTGCCACCGTCGAACGTATCCAGGAAATCGTACCTGATGGGAAATTCGTAGCCGAAGCGGGAAGCGAAGTCCCCGAGTACCTCCCTGTGGTTATGCAGCATCAGGAAATCAAACGAGGCCTCCAGCATGATGCCATTGCTTTCGAATGCAACGCCATTTTCGGGCGAAATGAGCTCGAATGACCATGCATAGTTCCGGGCATCTTCGGAAAGCTGCGGGATCCGCTGCTTGATCCACTGGCCTCCCCACGGGCCCGGCTCGAACCAGGGGCGAACCCGAACGTAGTTGTTTGCCATCAAGTCCAATCCCCGGCGAAAATCGTCCCCCGACATGAACGTCGGCTCATCGGGACGCTGCTCGTCCACGATGTAGCTGATGCGCCCCAGGAGGTCGGTTCGGTGTCTGTTAAGGATCGGCCAATCCACAAAGTACATACGTTTGTATGCGGCTTTCGGGCTTTCCGTGTGGGATGTTCCGATGTTCACGGCATGACCGGCACGGGAACGGAACTGCACTTCATTCTTCGGGACGTCGAAATAGAAGAGAGGAGATGCCCAGCCTGCGAGCGCCGATCCCGTTCCATACAGAATGGTCAACCGGTCACCCGCGTCCGGTGTGATCGCCTGCAGATGCTCCCGGTCGAAAAGGTCGCGCATCGTTCCCGGATAGCGTTTGCCGAAGAGCGGGTCATCGCCGCCGAGATAAGGTCGGATGATCTCATCGATCCGCTGCTCGGAACAGAGCGCCTGGGCAATGGAAATAAAGTGCGCGGAGATGCCCATCTTTGAAAGGGCTAGATCAAGATGATGGATGACGTTGGGCCAGAAGACTCCGCAGAACCCGTCAAGGGTCACCGCACCCGCTCCGGTCTCGGTGATACGCGAGGCAAGAGCATCATAGCCGATCCCGATCGCATGAGAGGCAACGGGAAACGCGGGGTAGATATCGTACGTGCCAGCCGGAAGCCCGGTGCGTGTTGCCGGTGCAAGGTGCTGTGTTGTTTTCCGGAAGATCTTTTGGCTCATTCTTCGCCTTTTCGCGGACGGTTGTAATCATCTTCATAGCGGGTGATATCTTCCTGTTGCCAGTTCCCGAATGCTACTTCGAGAACGCGGACTGCCGGGCCAGTGCTGCTGAGGCGATGCGTGGTCCCGGCCGGGATCCATATCTCTTCGCCCTGCCGGGGATAGTGGACGGTCTCGCCGACCTGGACCGTTGCTCCGTCATCAAGGGCGATCCAGAGCTCCGCGCGTCCGGTGTGCGATTGGGCGCTGAGCCGCTGGCCGGGAAGCACCGTCATCAGGCTCACGGTAACTTCCCGGTTGTGAGCATATTGTTTGAAGGAGCCCCACGGACGGTCGACCTTTTTGATGAGAGGCTGGGCGTCAGGAATCGGCTTCGTGGCGTAGCTGGTCATAAGGATTGAAAATGGAGAATTGAAAATCGAATATTGCTGATTCATGAGATTCCGGGTGGACAGTCAAACGAGCCCCCCTTTCAGATACTCCTCGCGCTTCACGGCCACTGGCTTGCCATCCACCTCGATCATCATCATCCGGAAATTCTTCTTCGCGATTTCTCTGTACTCGTGCCCTGCTTCGGCGGGATAGACACCGATGTAGACGAGCGGCGTCGCACCGACGTTCACCGTACGGTGCGCGGTATGGCCCGGGACATACACGGCGCTGTTGGGCAGCAGATCCACGATTGTTGATCCGCCGGTCGCCTCATCTTCAAGCAACATTTTTCCCTCCCCCTTCAGGCCGACATAGACTTCGGCGGCTGCCCGCCAGGAATGCAGATGTCCTTTTGTCAGAAAATATTCCTGCCCGATAGTGCCGGGATAGAGGACTCCGATGCCGTAGTGGAGGGCTCCTTCGCCCGTACCGGCGGAGACGCTTGAGACCGTGTACACGACCGGATTGCCTCTGCGCAGTGCTGCTTCATAGGCGTCTTCATCCGTGAAGGCTCCCCGCAGATCGGCAAGCCTCCTGCTGATTCCCGGGACGCCCTCAACGATGCCGGTCTCGGGGTCAAAACGGGTGAAGTGTGACAGGAGTGGGTTCATCAGGCATTCCAGGTAATCCGTCCGGCCCCCTGCGCGAGGCGCGTAACGAGTTCGGGAGACGGGGCAGTGCCACCGCATTCCATCGCAAGGAGCAGTGCTCCCAGGACCGGGGGAAGCTTCGGTTCAAGGATAGCGCAGCCGGGGACCTCGCGCAGGATGGCCTCGCACAGGAGTTGCCGGTAGATCCCCGGAGTCTCGCCGAGTCCGCCGACGATCGTGAGACAGAACGGCGGCTCGGTGAAGTGCAGTCTGTCCGCGACCGACTTCACATTCAACGACAATTCGTGGGCGCCGTTGCGGAGGATCGTCAGAGCGACCTCGTCCCCCTGGTTAGCGGCGTCGATGACCATGGGCGCGAGCGATGCGATCCTGGTGACAGTGAGGTTGTCGTGGTACAGGATGCGCATTATCTCGTCGGGATCTTCAAAGCCGAGGGCGCTTCGGACAGCCTTGCTCAGGAGGGTTGGCTTCCCGCGTCCGTCTGTTTCGCGGGTCAGGGCAATCATGGCCTGGAGCCCGAGGTAGTAGCCGCTTCCCAGATCGTCGAGCAGGTAGCCCCACCCCGTGCGGTGGCTTCGTCCGTCCGCCCTGCGCCCGTAGCAGGAG
>JAGDMJ010000349.1 GCA_017860555.1 Bacteroidota bacterium | reverse complement strand
AGCGGGTGCAATCGGAAGTGAGACTCAACAAAAAAGAACCTGCCGATTATCATTTGTCAATTGTCATTGGGGGGCTCGGCAGGTTGGCTCTGCGCTCGGGTACTTCATCCGCCCCGAACGCGATCAGGACCGCACGGGCCGAAGGTTTGCAGCGGCCAGATGACAAATGACCATTGACCATTGATACATTCTTTTGTCGTTGATCGTTGCGCGACCTGAATTTTGCGAGGATTGAGTCTCGCTTCCGACTACACCCGAAATCAGCCTGTTGGTCGAAGGGGCAGAGTATAATCATGGACCTATGATCGAGGTACTCGACGATCTCGGCCGATGCCTGGAGCTAAGGGAGCCCGCCCGGCGCATCGCATGCCTCGTGCCGAGCATTACTGAAACCCTGTTCGCGCTGGGCGCAGGCGACTCCGTCGTCGCAGTGACGGACTTCTGCATACACCCCGAGGAGGGGGTTCGGGCAAAAAAAAGAATTGGCGGCACCAAGAACTTCGCGGCCGCGCGGCTCATCGGGCTGGAACCCGATCTTGTCATCGCCAACGCAGAGGAAAACCGGCGTCACCAGGTCCAGTCGCTTGAGGATGCCGGCTTGAAGGTATTCGTCACTTTCCCCAGGACCGTGGACGGGTGCCTCAAGATGATTGCCGATATGGGGGCGGTGACGGGAACGGGGAATGTGGCGCAGACCATCCTCTCGGCCATCGAAAAGGCACGTGCCGATGCCCTTTCGATTGCACCTGCGCGGCCGCCGCGCGTTCTGTGCCCGGTCTGGAAGAACCCGTACATGACCATCAACGGCGATACCTATGTCGACAGTGTGATCCGTTGTTGCGGTGGTGCGAACCTCTTCACGGACGAAGCGGAGCGCTATCCGCACTTTTTGCTGAACGAGGCGGCCCGGCGGCTGCCCGAGGTCGTGATCCTGCCGACCGAGCCGTTTCACTTCACCGAATCCGACATGCGGGATTTCCAGGAAATGGGTGACGATGTGCCTGCGGTCCATTTCCGGCGCATTCATATCGTCGAGGGAGAGTTGCTCAGCTGGTACGGTCCGCGCCTGACCCGTGCGCTACGTGAGATCTCTGTCCTGATTCGCGAAGCGGCTTGAGCCGCACGATATGCGAACCGCGGCGGATCCGCTCGTTTCACCTCAGGGCTATCAGTTCCAGTTTGACCAGTTTTTCCAGTATCTGCAATACTTCCATTTCACGCAGCGGGGACAGCATCACGATGGATTTGACATCCCATGTGCCATTGATGCGGGAAACCACGAAGCCTTCCTGATGGGTCAGTTTGAACCGGGTGAGTGCGGATTCGGGAACGAGGAAATGGGGGACTTTGTTTCCGGGGACGGTAGTCTTGTAGAGCTCCGTGCACAGTGTTTTTTCCGTCTGCTCGATCAGTTCATCCGCAGCGGCGTTCTGGGGATGCAGTTGCAAAACCTCCTGGAAAACAGCAATGGCTTCCTGGTACTTCTTGGCCTTGACAAGTTCCTTGCCTCGGTTGAGAAGTGCAGCGGGATCGTCGACGGGAGGTGGCGTATCGCGGACCTCCTTGACCTCCAGGACATTTCTGTCGAAAAGCTGGAAGAGCTCGAAGTTCACCTGAAAATCGGAGCCGTGCAACTCCAGAATCATCTCGGAAATCATCTTCCCCTGGCTCGCGAGAAACAACAGTTTCTTCTGCAGCGGATTCAGCGCGATGCCCTTCAGGTTAGCACCCGGAGGGATGACCAGAACGACATTGTTACTGGGAAATACCGACCGGATACGGGCCCACTCGTCCTTCCGGCGCACACCCTCGAAGATGATGGCATTGATGTCGATCTTGATCAGGATGAGCTCCTCGAGGTTGAATCCGTTCGCAGTGAAGTGAAAATACCCTTCCTCCCAGAGAAACAGGTCGTAGATCACCTCTTCGGTGCGGGCTATGAGAGCCCGTTCCACTTCGTCCTTGGTGATGTGCCCCTCCTGAATGAGGATCTTCCCAAGGTTGAGACGGGTTCGATGCTGGATTTCCAATGCTCGCTTAAGCTGTAATTCGTTGATCTTCCCCTGAAAGAGGAGATAATGCCCCAATTGCTTGCTGGGCTCATTGGATCGCGAAGAGATGATCTTGCCGTCCTTGAAGAAGATGTAGTTCTTGGTCTTAGTGCGGACGAATGCCAGGGATCCGGTCTTTCTTCCCAGCGAAACCCACTGAAGGAGTTCCGCCAGATCCATGGTTCGGAGGTTGCCGGAGAGTGACATTATTCTGCCCGACCTCGTCAATGCGGGTGTTCCAGGACAGTCATCAACCTTGTGTACCATCTTCTTATCGGCGCTGCCGCGGTTTTTAACAAGATTATCCTGAAACGCAGTCGGCAGAGGGCAGAGGCGGGGGCAGCGGCCTGCGATGAGCAAAGGGTATGTTGCCTGTTTCGATTGCACAGCTGGCGTTGCCAGCGATTCCGGAAAACCTCAGGGGGCAGGCAACAGAGGCCCGCGATTTTCTCTGAACGTCACTCGCTTCGCTAACAGCCTGCAGAACGGGCAGTTCCGCGAACTGTTCATGCGGACGGTGTAAACACTATCGCAATATCGCTGGGCCATGCTCTTAGCCCACAGCCTGCCGCCCACCGCCGACTGCTCATTTTGATAGTGAATGAACGCACCGAATCTGTTAAAAGTTTCCCGGAGGAGATTGCTGCGGTGGTATTGACCTACGCGAACCAGTTGACCATCCTGAGGATGATCTTCATCCCCTGCTTTGTGTTGTTGCTCATCTACGGCCACCCCAGGAGTGCGCTGCTTCTCTTCATTCTGGCCGGTGTGACCGACGGCCTGGATGGCCTGCTGGCACGAAAGCTCCAGCAGAAGACCGTCTTGGGATCATTCCTGGACCCGATGGCAGACAAACTCCTGCTGACCTCGGCTTTCATAACGCTTACAGTTCCTTCCGTCCCCGTTTCGTATCACATCCCTGTCTGGCTCACCATTACCTCGATCAGCCGGGATCTGCTCATTGCGCTGGCAGCGCTCATCATTCATTTGCAGACGGGTCACGGCGAGTTTCCGCCGAGCTTTCTGGGTAAGTGCACGACGGCGGCACAGCTCACCACCGTGGCATTCGTGCTGCTGGCGAACCTGACCTTCTCGGTGATGCCGCTGCTGGATCCGCTCATTGTGAGCACCCTGCTGTTGACCGTGGCCTCCGGACTGCACTATTTTTATCGCTCGGTACTCCTGATCGAGTCCTACCAGAAGGTGGAAGCCCGCAGTGACAAGAAGGGGAATTAAAATCCGTGCGGTGGATCGGGACTCCCCGGCTCACGCTGCCGGCCTCTTGCCCGGAGACGAGATCCTCGGAGTGAACGGCCACGATGTTCAGGACGAGCTGGGGCTCAAGTTTTATCTGGCCGAAGAACATGTCGTTCTGGAAATACGCCGCCAGGGCGGCGAGCCGGTGCGTATCGAGGCTGAACCATCGGAAGGTTCTCCCTTTGGGATCGAGCTGGAGAATTTCCCGACGCGCACCTGCAAAAACGACTGTATGTTTTGCTTCATCAAGCAGTTACCAGAGGGCGTGCGGCCCTCTTTGCTGGTAAGGGACGATGACTATCGTCTCTCCTTTCTGCATGGCAATTACATCACCCTCTCGAATCTCTCCGACAGTGACCTGGACCGGATTACTGAGCAGGCGCTTTCGCCCTTATATGTATCGGTGCATGCCACCAACCCTGAGCTGCGTACAAGGATTCTGGGTCGGAAAAAACCCGACGATTTCTCCGGCAAAATGAACAAGCTCGTCGGGGGTGGAATAAAAATCCATGCCCAGGTTGTTCTTATACCCGGGATCAATGACGGCGGGCATCTGGCACAAACTGTTGCGGATCTGTACGGTTATTATCCGGGTGTGAACTCGGTTGCCGTCGTCCCTCTTGGTCTTTCGGATCACGGCCTGGCGCGTCATGAATTCACCCCGGTCACCCCGGACTTTTGCCGTCGAACCATCGGGCAGGTTACGCCATGGCAGCAGCGGTTCAGGCGCGAGCGGGGGCATGGATTCGTCTACCTGGCAGACGAGTTTTACATACAGGGGGGGCTGCCGATCCCGGACGCGGATTCGTATGACGATTTTGGTCAGATTGAGGACGGGGTCGGGATGGTGCGGAGATTCCTCGATGAGTTTGACCTGTGCCTGGCGAGACGGAGGAAGCGCCGGCCACAGCTTGACGG
>JAGDMJ010000348.1 GCA_017860555.1 Bacteroidota bacterium | reverse complement strand
ACCTGGCTTCGACCGTCGAATTCTTTCAACATCGGGAGGACATCCTCAGGCCAGTCGGGATGTGATGCGAGAGGATGAATATTGGGGAACGGGATGATCCCATACCAATCCTTCACCTCGCGCTCGAACCAGTTTGCGGCTTCCACGGTGCCGCTGATCGAGGGGACCTCCATATGGCGCGGGTCGACAGGAACCCGGATCACGAGAAAGAGATCATCCGATGGAATGGAAAAGACATAATAGAGGAAAAGAAACCCTGTCTCCCGCCGCTCATCGCTTGCCACCAGTGTGGCGAAACGGGCTTTGAAGGATTTCTGAATCCCCCCGCACATTTCCTCCAGATCCCCCAGGGCACCGGGCGCGAGGGTGATATACAGCTCATTGGACGCGAAAGCAGGGTGGACACGAATGCGATCGCCCCAGGTCAATTGCATCTGGTCTCTGTATTTTTGTGCTGCATCCATGCTTGTGTTTTTCTTTCTCTGCCAGTCTGCTATTGCTGGAAAACCAGGACGGCCCTGTGAAGCAAGAGGCGGAGCGGTTCCGGAATCCAGATACCCATCACCAGCAGGGACACTGCCAGGACGGTGAGCAGGATGATCGTTGTGATGTCGGCCTCGCCGGTGCTCTGCATGGCTGTCACCGGCCCCAGGACCATCCGCCCCGCATAGTAGATGAACCCGCCGAACAATGCGGTGACGAAAAAGATGAATGCCGAGCTTTCCCAGATCGCGCCGGAAGCGAACCCCGCGCTGACAATGGTGAATTCACTGATGAAAAGGCCGAAGGGAGGCCATCCTGTGACGGCGAACATGCCCACCAGGAAGAGGGTCGCGCTGAAGGGGACCAGGGTCGCTGCTCCGGAGACCCGGTGAATAATCTTTGACCGGTAGGCCAGCCGGATATTCCCTGCCGACAGGAATACCAGGAGCTTTGCAATGGCATTGTTGACGAGGTGGAGAAGGGCTCCGAAGTAAGCCAGCGGGGTGGCAATGCCCAGGGCAAAGACGATAATCCCCACATGCTCGATGCTGGAATAGGCGAGCAGGCGCTTGTAATCCCGTTGCATAAGGACGAACGGGATGACGATCCCCATCGAGAGCAACCCGAAAATGATGAACAGTGTCGAGACAAAGCTTCCGCCGACCGCGCGGTGCACCAGGATATGGAACCGCATCAGAGCGTAGAGGGCGATGTTCACAAGCCCTGCTGCCATCAGAGCACTGACCGGCGTCGGCGCTTCGGCATAAGCGTCCGGTTTCCATGTATGCATGGGTGCCAGTCCTGCTTTGGTGCCAAACCCGACGAGGATAAAGACGAAGGCGAGCTTGAGAATGGCAGGGTCGAGTTGACCGGCGACCGATACGAGCGTGGACCAGTTCAGCGCATTGGCTGAGGATGGGACGACATGAAGAGCCGAGAAGTAGGTGAGCATGATACCGAACAGGGCGAGCGCGATACCCACCGAACAGATGATCACATATTTCCACGCGGCTTCGAGAGACCGTTCCCGGTCGTACAGGGCCACAAGGAAAGTCGTCCCCAGCGTTGTCGCTTCCGTGCCGATCCAGAGGAACCCCAGGTTGTTGGCCAGCAGGACGAACATCATGGTGAACACGAACACGTTGAAGAGAGCGTAGAATAGGCGTGTTTCCCGGCTGCTGACGCGCTCTTCACGCGCCAGCCGCCGGAAATATCCCACTGAGTACAGTGCAGTCACCAGGGAGCTCCCCGAAACGACGAGTGCGAGCAGTCCCGAAAGTGCGTCGGCATAGAACCAGCCCTGCGGTGAGCTGAGCGTGGTGTGTTCCAGAACGGCCGCGGCGAGCCAGATGGACGAGCCGAATGTGATGGCACTCGCGATCCAGGTGGCCGTTTCGAGTCTCTTCCGCCGCGTCTCCAGACCGCAATACACGGACGCGGCCAGGGGAACACAGAGGAGTATGGAGAACAGGACGATGCTCAATGCCGCAGACTCCTGAGTGTGTCCATGCTGATGCTCTCAAATGTCCTGTTGATGCGAAACATGAAAACCCCCAGGATAAGCGTAGCCATCAGGATGTCGAAGAAGATGCCTACTTCGACGATCATGGGCATCCCGTACGTGATTGCAAGGCCCGAAAGGAAGAGCCCGTTTTCCATGGTCATCAAACCGATCAGCTGTGTCACCGCCTTCTTTCGTGCGACCATGATGAACAATCCTATCATGATCATGGCTATCGATGCGGGGAGTACCCGGGAAACGCCCAGTGTGTCGCCGGTTTGCGCGCTGAGAATCGGCTGGGCCACGGAATCGGCGACGATCACCAGCCCGCCGCAAATGAGCAATGACACCGTGACGTTGATGGTGAAGTCGATTTCTTTTCTGACCTTGATGGCGTCGGTGATCTTGTTCAGCACGATCGGGATGGCCACGACCTTCACGACGATCGTGAGGATGGCCGCGGTGAGAATGTGCATTTCGCCGTAGCCGATGGCGACGAGCAGCGCGACCGCGGCAAGGAAAAATGACTGGAGCGAAAAGAGCCGGACGTAGAAGGTCAGGCTCCTGCTCGACACGATCAGGAAGGCCGTCACCAGAATCATGGCGGCGAGGATGTCGATGTACTGGCTGATCGTTTGTGCGCCCGGGTCCATAGGACTTCACACCCCCACAATAAAATAGAGGATCAACGCCAGCAGCGAAAGAATGAAGGCGACCATCAGGAACTCCGGGACGCGGAAGAGGCGGAGTTTGGCGTTCGTGGATTCGATTACCGCCACTACGATGGCGAGCACGATGGTCTTGCCGGCGATCGCGATGAGGGCCACCAGGAGCGCTGCCGGGGAGAGTGTCGTGGCCATCCCGAGAGGGAAGAACATATTCGAGAGCAAGGCGAGGAAGATGAGCAGTTTCATCTGCGAAGCCCATTCAATCAACGCCAGATAGCGGCCTGAATACTCCAGGACCATCGCCTCGTGGATCATGGTCAGTTCCAGGTGTGTTGCCGGATTATCCACGGGAATGCGGCCGGTTTCGGCCAGGGTGACGATAAACAGTCCGGCAAACGCAAGAATGTGGGAAGGGTTCACCGCCGAAGCGGGTGTGGTAGAAAGGGATGCCACAATGGTGCTGAGATTGGTGGAGCCTGCCGTGACCGAAACGGTGAAGATGGCAAGCATCATTGCCGGCTCAATGATGGCCGCGATGGACATTTCCCGGCTGGAACCGAGTCCACCGAAAGATGTCCCGGTGTCCAGTCCGGCCAGTGCCAGGAAAAACCGCCCGAGCGCGAAGAGGTACACCACCGTGATAATATCCCCGGCCCAATGCAGGGGCACGGGGGTGAAGAGGGTAGGGACGAGCAGTACGATCACCAGGGTACTCGCAAAGAGGATATAGGGTGTCGCACGAAAGATCCATGAGGCAGTCGACGGGATGATGACCCCCTTGCGGAAGAGCTTCTGCAGGTCCAGGTAAGGTTGGAGGATCGGCGGCCCCTGCCGGTTCTGCAGCCTTGCCTTGGTCTTCCTGATGATCCCGGTGACAAGGGGGGCAAAACCGAGGGCCAGAACGGCCTGCACAAGAACGCCGGCGATGTCCGCTGCAATGTCAATCATGAAAACCTTCTTGGTGCGATTGTTTCATCGGGCAAACATCAGCAGGAGGATGAGCGTGACAAATATGTACGCCAGGTAGCTCTGAATGTTTCCGGCTTGTATCCGGCGCAAGCGGAACGAGGAGCGCATGATGCCCTGATTGAGCGGTTTGTACAGGTATCGCTCGAACAACGATTCCGTTTTCAACTCATAACGGATCTGCGACCGGAAATAGGGAGAGGAGTCGTCGGAGACTTCGATTTCGTGACGGGCACGGAAGACATTAGCGAAGATAAGCCGCAATGGCTTCGAGAAACCTGTGGCCGTGTACTGCATTCGGGGAGTGACAGTCTCCATCCCACAGGCCCAGACGGACGACGTGCGGGTGCGGAGCCGTTTTCCCAGCAGTACTCCAAAACCGACGGGCAGCAATATGGTGAGGACTCCCAGGACGGCCAGTGCGGGCGGGGAGATGCTTGCCGTGGGACTTTTGAAAATCGTCAGGGTGGCTCCCGCTGCTGCTGCGAGAGCAGTCGCGGGTGCCCCTGCCAGGAGTGTGACCGTCGGGTCGAGCAGGTTCATCACGAGGCTCGGGGCAATGCCGAGCAGAAGGCAGAGGATGGCAAGCCCCGCCATCGCTCCGAGCAT
>JAGDMJ010000347.1 GCA_017860555.1 Bacteroidota bacterium | reverse complement strand
GCCGGGAAACCCTGCACGGTCCACATATCAGGCGGAGATCTCGGATACCTCTACATGCTTCATTTTGCGTCCTGCGTTCCCAACATCGGGCCGTTCCAAGAATTCAAGCGAGAGACGAAGATACCGTTGACAGAGCCTGACCTCTTGAAGAGCGTTGCGGGCATCGTGAAGATTCCCCCTAGTCCCGGTCTGGGCGTCACCATCGACCCTTCGTACCTGTCGAAATCTCGCGTTGTTCAGCTTTGAACTGCCGTTTCACCGCCGAATGGATTCTGGGCGTCCATGAAAAAAAGGGCTTCTCATCGGATCTGGCATGTCGGCAATTGGTGCATGTCCCCGGGACAGACCTACGCCGATACCCCTTTCAAATCGGATTTGAAGGACGTGGAGCTGCTCAATTACGCGCAGCCGTTCGGGGATGCGCTCCGCTGGAAGCAGGTGTTTGCCCCATGAACTTCGGATTGCTGGATTGGACGATCACCATCGTCTACCTCATAGCCACCGTGTATTTCGGCATCAGAGCGAAGCGCTATGTGGAAAGCCTGGCCGGATATATGGTCGCGGGTCGAAAGGTCAAAACCTCCGTAGGGATTGCCGCTTTCGTGGCTACGGAGCTGGGGACAGTTACGTTCGTCTACTTTGGTGAGCTCGGCTACGTGGCCGGGTTTGCGGGATTCATCATCGGCCTCCTCGCGATGGTCGCCTACGCTGCTGTCGGGCGCTCCGGCTTCATAATCGCGGGGTTGCGGCGCCTCAAGGTGATGACCATTCCCGAGTTTTATGAAATTCGGTATTCGCGCCCCGTGCGCCTGATCGGGGGTACGATCCTGTTCCTGGGTGGCGTGCTGAACATGGGGATCTTCCTGAAGTTCGACGGAATTTTCCTCTCGGAGGTGATGGGCTTCGGGCCAGACGCGCTGGCTGTCATCATGACCATCATGATCCTGATTGTCATGGCATACACGATCCTGGGCGGGATGTTCTCCATATTGGTGACTGACTTCATGCAATTCGTCATCCTCACGTTTGGCATGCTGGTGGCGACTGTGGCGGTACTCGTGCAGGTGGACCTTCAGGACATGAGCGCGGCAGTTTCGACCGTGATGGGCCCCGCAGGGGTGGACCCGTTCACGAATCCGCGTTTCGGATGGACGTTTGTTGTCTGGATCTTCATCAGCAGCATTGCCGCCGCCGCCCTCTGGCAGCCGGGAACGGCAACGGCGCTCGCCTCTGAAAGTCCTGCTGTCGCGAAACGCGTCTTCTTCTGGACCGGTCTGACGTTTGCGGGACGGGCCATGGTTCCAATGTTCTGGGGCGTCGCAGCCCTCGCGCTGCTTGGTCCGGGCCTCCCGAGCGCCGCAGCCATGCCAAAGCTCCTGGGCCACGTCGTCCCGAGCGGATTACTGGGCGTCCTCGTCGCGGGGATGCTGGCTGCGTCCATGTCGACGTACAGCGCGTACCTTCTCGCCTGGAGTTCCGTCCTGGCGCGCGATGTCATCAGTTGCACACGCAAGCAGGATTTTTCCGAGAAGACGACCGTGGCCATTGTTCGAATCGGCGCCGGTGTGATCGGGACTTTTCTCCTGGTTTTCGGCCTCTGGTACAAAATCCCTGATACTGCTTTTCAGTATCTGTACCTCACAGGTGCCATGTATACCTCCGGTGCTCTAGGATGCGTGGCCGCGGGACTCTACTGGCGAAAGGCCAATACTCCCGGCGCCTACGCTTCGCTGATCATGGGGGCAGCCGCCCCGGCAGGATTCCTTCTGCTGGAAAAATCGCGCGATGTCCTTCCCTCGTGGTTGCTGTTCGTCGCTGACGTGAACATCGCGGGGCTGCTGAGCTTCGTCCTTGCGGCCGCCGGGATGATCGGAGGGTCGCTGCTGACACAAAAGACATCCTCGCCCAAACAAATCACCACGGTGGAGGAACGATGACGGCAGGAGCGCTTTTCTGGCTTGTCACCTTCGGGATCAGCGCGGGCCTCTTTTTCGGCATTGCGCTGGTCGTGACCGTCCGCGGCGTCGGAGATCTTCGCGATCTCTTGAAACCGAGCCAACACGACGAGGAACGTTCATGATCCTCGGCCTTGCCCCCATCGATCTCGCGGTTATTGTATTCTACCTGGCAGGGATCACCTGGATTGGCTTCCGCGCCTCGCGCGCGGTGAGCAATTCCGGCGATTTTTTCCTCGGCAGCAGAAGGTTCGGCAAGCTGAGCATGATTGCAAAAGCCTTTGGCGTCGGGACAAGAGTAGATCAGGTCGTTGCCGTCACCGGCGCGTCCTATGAGGTGGGGATGTCGGGCATCTGGTACCAGTGGCTCTACATTTTCAGCACGCCGTTCTTCTGGATCATCGCCCCCATTTACAGGCGGCTCCGCTTTATCACCACCGGCGATTTCTTCGAACACAGGTACGGCACAGGTGCGGCAGCGGCCTACACGTTCGGCGCACTTCTCTTCCTTGCGGTCGAGATCGGCATGATGCTCAGGGGAACTGCCACGACTGTCGAGTCGCTCACGCGCGGAGCCCTTTCGGCGGAGGCGATGATCCTGACAGCCACGATCGTGTTCGTGGGATACAGCAGCGCCGGAGGATTGGTCGCTGCGGTTGCCACCAAAGTGTTCCAGAGCTTTCTTATCCTCGTTCTCTCCCTGCTCCTGGTACCGTTCGCGCTGGAACGGGTTGGAGGCGTCGGCGCTCTTCACGAGCAACTCCCCGCCGCGATGTTCGATCTCTTTTCGTCCGTGGAGGTGACGCCCTTCTTCATCATCATGGTGACGATCAACGGCCTTGTCGGCATTGTTGCTATGCCGCATCACATGGCGATCGGTGGGGCAGGGAAGACGGAGGTCAACTGCCGGACTGGATGGACCTACGGTAATGTCGTCAAGCGCATCGCCACCCTGGCCTGGGCGTTCACAGGCGTAATTGGCGTGGCCCTTTTCCCCGGAATGATCTCGGGACACCGGGAGCAGGCGCTGGGGCTGCTGATCCTCAATCTTCTTCCCGTGGGTCTTGTCGGCCTGATGATCGCGGCCATGCTCGCGTCGCTCATGGCGGTGTGCGACGCGTACATGGTGGACGGGGCGGCCCTCTTTGCCAGAAATGTGTACCGAAAGCTCTCGCATGATCCCTCTGACGATGCGAAGATGCTGAAGGTCGGCAGATTCTCGTCGATCGCCGTGGCCGTGAGCGGCGTGGGATTCGCGTTTGTCCTTCCCAGCGTCGTGGCCGGGCTTACCATCATCTGGAAACTCATGGCATTCCTCGGCATCCCATTCTGGATGGCCGTCTTTTGGAAGCGCGGCAACCGACACGGACTATGGGCAAGCATCGTTATCACAGCGGCCGTCGCACTTGCCACGGACGCTCTCGGGTGGCCCCTGGCGCAGCAAATCGCAGCCTACCTGCCGGCCGGCGTGGCGGCCTTCATCATTGTCAGCCTCCTGACCAAGCCCGAACCAACCGAGCAGATCCGCTCATTCTATGTTCTTTTGCATACGCCGGTGGGAGAGGAGTGGCGTTTGAAGGAGGCTGGCGTTGAGGCTGTTCTCACAGGTCAAGTGTCCCGCGCAAATGAACAGCACACGACCAACCTGGAGGAGCAAGGACAAAGTCTCCTGCTCGTTGACCTGCTACGGTTGCCACGCACTTTCACCTTCAAGAGGTACCGCGTTGACATCCTGGGGTTCCTTGCAGCATTGGCGCTCGTTCTCATGATACTTGCTGCCGGTATCCTTCTCTCACGCGCTGGATCATGAGTTCCATCTGAGTTCAATGGAGTAATCACATGCTCTTCCCTCAGCAAAACAAACACCGGACAGTCTTTGATCTCAACGGCTTCTGGCGTTTTTTACCCGATCTCCACGATGCCGGAGAGACCGAGCGGTGGTTCTCGGCCCCCCTGCCGGACCATGCCATGCTGATCGCGGTTCCGGGTGCGTGGAATGAACAGCTCGCCGAGCGCGGATTGATGAACTACGTGGGAAAAGCGTGGTACGAGACTACCTTTTCCCTTCCGCACTCCGGACCTCTCGATCGGCGCACGTTCCTCAGGATAGGTGCCGCCAACCACGCAGCCAGGGTCTGGCTGAACGGAATATGTATCGGCGGACATGAAGGTGGATACCTCCCGTTCGAACTCGACATGACCGAGGGAGTGATTCCCGGTGCACTCAACCGACTCACCGTCAGCGTGGACAGCGCCCTGACGATGGACACGCTGCCGCAGGATATAGA
>JAGDMJ010000346.1 GCA_017860555.1 Bacteroidota bacterium | reverse complement strand
AAGCTCCTGTCCACGCGCTCCCTCTTGCAGGACCTGCGGAACCGGGCCATCAGCACCAACGAGTTCCGCAAGGAGCTCGAACGGGTAGTGAAAGACAAGTCCGCCCTGGCCCAGCTCAAAGGTGAACTCGAGAAACTTGTGCCGTCAAGCCCCCAGGCCTGAACGCTGCGCAATTGAACGATTGATCACGGCTTACCATTCATAAGGAGGTATGCAATGCCAGAACAGAAGGAAGCGTTGGATCAGCCAGTGGCTGCCGAGACCACGGAATCCAAGGAAGGACGGCTCAGCATCTTGCTGGAGAAGGTCAACGTCACTCTCCCGACCAGCACGGTGGCCATCGACCAGATCGCGGAAAGCGATAAGGGCGCGGTGGTCACTGCCGCGTTGCGCGTCTTTGTCGATGCGATCGGAGAGATGCAGGCGCCCCTCGAAAAGATCGACAAGAATCTGCTCGACGGGCTCATCGCGAAGATCGATGCCAAGATGAGCGAGCAGCTCGATGAGATCATGCACGCACGAGCATTCCAGAAGATGGAATCGGCCTGGCGGGGCTTGAAGTTCCTCATCGACCGGACGGATTTCCGGAAGAACGTCCGCATTGAGCTCCTCGATGTATCGAAGGATGCCCTGCGGGAATCGTTTGAAGACGCGCCGGAATTGATCCAGTCGGCGCTGTACAAACAGATATACAGCGGCGCCTATGACCAACCGGGGGCGGACCCCTACGGCGCCATGATCGCCAACTACGAGTTCGAAAACACCGCGCAGGATATCACGCTGCTGCAGGAAGTGTCAAAGGTCGCATCGTCCGCGCATTGCCCGTTCATCGGCTCCGTCGGACCCAGGTTCTTCGGCAAGAATTCCATGGAGGAATGGAAGAAGATCCCCGACCTGAAGGCATGGATGGAGACGGCCGAATATACCAAGTGGCGCTCCTTCCGCGAATCGGAGGACTCACGCTACGTCGGTCTCACCTTCCCCCGCTTCATGATCCGCCTGCCGTACGGCCCCGACTCCGTTCCGGTCAAGGGGTTCAACTACGTCGAAAACGTGAAGGGCCCGGACCATGAGAAGTATCTCTGGTCTAATGCAAGCTTTGCGTTCGCGAGCAATATGGTGCGGTCGTTCGTGAGCGACGGCTGGTGCGTCCAGATCCGCGGGCCGCAAGCCGGGGGCACCGTGGAGAATCTCCCCGTGCATCTCTATGACGTGGGGAAGGGAAAACAGATGAAGATCCCCACCGAAGTCCCGATCGACGAGACCACGGAGTTCACCACCGCGAACCTGGGCTTCATTCCGTTCAGCCACTACCAGGGGCGTGACTACGCGTGCTTCTTCTCGGCCCAGTCGACGCAGAAGCCTGCCGAATACGATCAGAAAGAGGCGACCGCGAATAGCCGGATCAACGCCCGGCTGCCGTACATCTTCCTGGCTTCGCGCATTGCGCACTATCTGAAAGTCATTCAGCGCGAGAACATCGGGACCGTCAAGGACCGGACCAAGATCGAAAAAGAGCTGAACACGTGGATCAAGGGGCTGATCATCGGCATCAAGGATCCGTCCGAACAGCAGATTGCCAAATACCCTCTGCGGGATGCGCAGGTGAAGGTGTATGACATTGAAGAGAACCCGGGCTTCTACCGTGTCGAGATGATGATCATGCCACACTTCCAGATCGAAGGGATGGATATCAGCCTCTCACTGGTCGGGAAAATGCCCAAAGGGAAGTAACCACCATACCATCAAAGCAAAGAAAGGAGCACTCCATGCCCACCCCATCGTATGCCTGGCTGAAGGATGACCAGGCAGGAGACATCAAGGGTTCCGTCCAGATCGCCGGCCGTGAAGGAAGCATCGAGATCATGGAATTCCATCATGATCTCCACATTCCGACCGATCCGCACACGGGGAAGCTCACCGGCGTCCGGATGCACAGCCCCGTGGTGATCACCAAGGCGTACGATTCCTCTTCCCCCTACCTCTACAAGGCGTGCTGCGAGGGACAGACGCTGAAGGAGGTGACCATCAAGTGGTACGCCATCGACGACACCGGGACGGAGAAAGAGTACTTCATCCATAAGCTTGAACACGTCAAGGTCTCGTCCATGAAGGCACTCATGCCCAACACCAAGGATCCCGAGAAGGAACGCTATGTGCACCTGGAGGAGGTCGCGCTGGTCTACGGGAAGATCACCTGGACCTATGTGGACGGCAATGTGGAATACATCGACGAATGGACCGCACAGAAGTAGGCCGGAGCCAGTTCCAATCCGGCACGGCACGCGCGTCGAAAGGGACAATGGAGGCGGGCTTGCTTGACATCCTTCTCGGCCAGTTCCTCGACGGGCAAGCTCTTGCCGATGAAGAGGGGGCTCGAAGGAAGCTGCGGAGCATCATTGACAACCTGAGCAGGCTCTTCAATACCAGGCGGGAGTCGCTTCCTCATCTTCCGGATTATGGGCTTCCGGATATTTCGCAGGTGTACCGCGATTTGCCGTACTCCATCGATGGCCTGCGGACAGCCATAAAGCAGGTGGTGGAAAAGTATGAGCCCCGCCTTCGCCGGGTACGGGTGGAGCAGCAGGGACGGGAGGAGGACCAGGAAATGCGCGTGTCGTTTATCGTGACGGGGGAACTGTTGCAGGGACAAAAAGTTCAGTTCCAGACAACGTTCAAATCGAACGACCTTGCAGAGGTGCGCCCCTGGCGCAGGCAATAGCAGCAAACACGCACTGTTCTTTTGTATACATTCGGGGCTTTCATGATACAGTACTATTACGAGGATGAACTACGCTACCTCTATCAGGCGGGAAAGGAATTCGCCCGGAGCCACCCCGATATCGCCCGATACCTCCATATCGACAGCGAAAGCAAGGATGACCGGGATCCCTACGTAGAGCGGTTATTCGAGGGGTTCGCTTTTCTCACGGGCCGCATCCGCGAGCGCCTGGACGATGAGTTGCCTGAACTGACGGAATCCCTCTGCAGCATGTTGTGGCCACACTACCTCAAGCCGGTCCCCTCGGTCTCGGTCATTGAGTTCAAGCCCCGTCCAGGCCTGGTTCAGCAAACCACCACCTTCCCGGCCGGCACCGAAGTCCGGTCCATCCCTGCCGGCGAGGAGGGCACGGTGTGCCGCTTTCGGACGACCCATGAGGTCCGCATCCATCCTGTGAAAATCTCCGACGCCAGGCTCTCCTGGCTCAACGACGGGACATCCTCTGTCACTCTGCGATTCGCAATTGAAAAGGGAGCGGAATACAACAAACTCCAGCTCAATCCGCTGCGGCTCTATTTTCACGCCGAGGATCCGATTGCATCCATGATGCACATGTTCTTCACCCGGCAGGCCAAACGCGTTGTGCTTTCTGCAGGGGGCTCACGCCTTGAACTGGACGGCCCCACGGCGCTTCGGCCGGCGGGGCTCGACTCGATGGACGCGCTCCTTCCCTATTCCCGATTTGCGCCATCCGGTTTCCGGCTCCTCCATGAGTACCTGAGCTTCCGGAGAAAGTTCTGGTTTGTGGACGTGCATGGCCTGGACCGGCTTACCCCTCCGGCAAAAACAATGGAGTTCGAGGTAGAGTGCTTCTTCGACAGGGCATATCCCGAAGAGAAGAAATTTACCGCGGAAAACATCCGTCTGTTCTGCGCCGCTATCGTGAACATGTTTGCCATGGATGCTGAGCCGGTGCGGATGGACCACCTCCAGCCCGATTACAGGGTGATCCCCGATCTTCACCAGCAGCATGGGTATGAGGTGTACTCCGTGGACTCCGTTGTGGGTACGGAGGAGGGAACCGGAAAACGGCATCCCTACCATCCGTTGTTTTCGGTTTCAGGGACCGAGACCAGGGAGGAGGACCGCCGGTACTTCAGCACCGTAACGCGCGTCGGCCCATCCGGCCGACAGCAGACAACCGTGTCCCTTGGAGGGTTCACGGCTGCTAACGGGGATATCCCGGTGGAAACCCTCTCCCTGGAAATCACGGCAACGAATGGGAGTCTGCCGCGGGAGAAACTGCAGGAACGCGCGATCACCCAGCCTGCTCCAGATTTTCCGAACATCGCGGCCTTTGAGAACCTCACACAACCGACGCTGGATCTCCATCCCAGGAGCATGGGGACCGACGGGGCACGAGGGCAGGAGGACAACTTCCTCTGGAAGATCATCTCTCATCTTTCCCTCAACTTCATGACGATCGCGTCGTTGAAAGCTCTGCGCGGAGTTCTGGAGCTTTACGATTGGACGGGG
>JAGDMJ010000345.1 GCA_017860555.1 Bacteroidota bacterium | reverse complement strand
ATCACCCGCTCCTCTTCCTTTTCCGCGCCCAACACGACCTTCACGAAGGCAGAATCGTTCCGGAAGGTGACCACACGCTCCGGGATCATCAGGACGCTATCCTTCTTCTGGATGATCACATTCGCGTTCGCGGAATATCCGGCACGAAGGGTGGTGTTGCTCGTGGCGGGGATGATGATTTCAATCGGAAAGACCGTCGCATTCTCTTTCTTCTCCGCCTTGAGCGAGATCTTTGACAGGGTGCCCATGATCTTGTCAGTGGGACGCGCGCCCACCTTGATCTCGGTCTCCATGCCTTCCTTCAGCTTGCCGACATCGATCTCATCGACGGTTCCCTTGAAGACCAGCCGCTCCATGTTCGCCATTTTCATCAGGACGGTCCCTTCCTGATATGACGTTAGCGGCGTCACGGGATCTCCTACCTCCACCGCCTTGCTCAACACGAAGCCGCTGATGGGGGCCTTGACGATCGATTCGATCTCGGTGTTCTCAATCTTCACTTTTCCGCTTTCCATGAGCGCGAGCTTCTCGCGGGCGATCTTCAGGCGGAGTTCTGCTTCCTGGTAACTTCTCTGAAAACTCTCATAGTCTTTGTCGGCAATGAGTTTCTTCTCCGCCAGCGACTCCTGACGGACGCGCTCCTTGGTCAGGTTGTCAACTTCAACCTCCGAGAGTTGCACCTGGCGTTTCGCATCGGCAAGCTCCAGCGGCGTGGGATCCGGTTTCACTTCCAGCAATGGCTGCCCCGCTTTCACCCATGACCCTGCATCGGCAAAGATCCGGCCCACCACGCCAGAGACCTTGGATTTGACCGAGATCTCATTCTCGGGCTCGATCGTGCCGACCGCCAGGGCTTTGTCGATGATGTCTCCTTTGACCACTTTCACTGTGGGAAGGGCGTCTTCCTCCGATTTCTTCGATCCTCCAAAAATCAGGAAGGCCGCCGCCACCAGAACGAGCACGCCTATTGTGGAAAGGATGATTTTTTTTTTCATGGTGAGATCTCCGGAGAGCCGCAGTGAGCAGAAGAATGATAGTACAGCATACGAAGAATCCGCGGGAAATGTTCCGATGGTGACAATTTTTTACTATTTCGTTCAAGCGGGCCGGCACTATCCCTTCACTGACGCGTATTGACTCTTGCACCCCTTTAGCCTATTATCACCTCATGTCGATCCCGTTTGAGGCCCATTCCCTTCAAGACTTCCACCCTATCGTCCGGCAGTGGTTTCTGCGGACCTATGGCACTCCAACGCCGCCGCAGATTCTCGGATGGCCCAGCATCGCCGAAGGAAAGAACACCCTGATTCTTGCCCCTACCGGCTCCGGCAAAACGATGGCAGCATTTCTCTGGGCCATCAATCACCTTCTTGAGCAGCACTTCAGGGAAGAACATTCTCCCGGGGTCAGGATCCTGTATGTTTCTCCCCTCAAAGCGCTGAACAACGACATCGAGCGGAACCTGGAGGCACCATTGCGCAGCCTCCGGGAAGAAGCAAAAAACGCCGGCCTCCGCCTCCCCGCCATCAAAGCCGCGGTCCGCACGGGCGACACGCCACAGTCCAAACGCGCCGCGATGCTGAGGCACCCACCGGATATCTTGATCACGACGCCGGAATCTCTCTATCTCATGCTAACTTCCAAGCAGGCCAGGAAGATGTTCCGGACCGTTCAGTACCTGATCGTGGATGAGATTCACTCTCTGTGCGGCAACAAGCGGGGAGTTCACCTCTCCCTGACGCTCGAACGGCTGCAGGAGGTGGCGGACCAGGAAATGATACGGATCGGCCTTTCCGCCACACAACGCCCCCTGGACGCCATCGCCGCGTACCTCGGTGGACAGGACTGGCCCGGGGATCATCCGTCCTCCCCTCGTCCGCGCCCCGTGAATATCGTTGATGCCGGACGGAAGAAACACATGGACCTCCGTGTGGACTGCCCTGTCGCCGATTTTTCCCTCCTTCCTCAGGAGAGTGTCTGGCCCCTGATCTTTGCCGAGCTCATGGAGAACATCAGGCGTCACCGGACGACTTTGATATTCGTGAACAACAGGCGGCTTGCCGAACGCGTGGCGGCAAAACTGAACGACATGGCCCTCGGCGAACCGACAGATCGCCCCTCGACCGCGACGAACCTGTATGCAGTGCCGGTCAATACCGCGGGTTGGTCGGAGGGATCCCGGCCGCGCGAAGCCGGGACTGACAACGCAGCGATCGTCGTGCAGGCCTACCACGGAAGCATGTCCCGGCAAGCACGAGAACGAATGGAAGCCGATCTCAAAGCGGGAAAGCTGCGCGCCCTGGTCGCGACGTCGTCGCTTGAACTCGGAATCGACATCGGGAGCATCGACCTCGTCGTCCAGCTGCAATCGCCCAAAGGGGTGGCGCGCGGGCTGCAAAGGGTCGGGCGTTCCGGACATCTCGTGACGGCGACAAGCAAAGGACGGATTCTCCCCACGTACAGGGAAGATCTTGTGGAATCCGCGGTGGTCGCGCGCGCAATGCGCGAACACGAAGTGGAGGAGACCCGCATTCCCCACGATTGCCTGGATGTGCTGGCGCAGCAGATCGTCGCCATGGTCAGCATCGATGAATGGGACCCCGATCGCCTGTACGATTTCGTGCGACGCTCGTATTGCTACAGGAGCCTTTCCAGGAAGCTCTTCGACGGGGTGGTCATGATGCTTGCCGGCCGTTATACCAACGATGCCTTCCGCGAACTTCGCGCGCGCATATCGTGGGACAAGATCCATAACCGGCTCCACGCGCTTCCAGGAAGCGCGCACCTTGCCATCACCAGCGGGGGAACCATTGCTGACCGGGGATACTTCGCCGTCTACCTCGAAGATGGACGCACCAAGGTTGGGGAAGTCGATGAGGAATTCGTGTATGAGAGCCGCACGGGAGATACGTTCATCCTCGGCACCAACGTCTGGCGGATGACCTCCATCGACGCCCAGCGGATCACCGTCGCCCCCGCCCCCGGGCAACCTGCCCGCATGCCTTTCTGGCGCGGCGAGGGAATAGGACGAAGCTATGAACTGGGCATGGCAGTCGGGGAATTTCGGAGAGAGATGAGCGGACGCATCCACGGAGCAGACTGCCTGGCATGGCTCCAGAGGGAATTCCCTATCGATTCACGTTCGGCCTGGAATATACAGGAGTACTTCCGCAAGCAGCATCAGATCGCCGGCATCATCCCGCACGACAGGCTGATCCTCATTGAAGGATTCCGTGACGAGATCGGGGATCCCAGGATCATCGTGCATGCCTCATTCGGCCGAAGGGTCAATGGGCTGCTGGGGATCCTGCTGTCGCACCGGCTTCATGAAGAGTCGGGGATCGAGCCGCAGATGTTCTACAACGATGACGGAATCCTGCTGCGGACCTCTGACGCATCCAGTCTTCCCCTGGATATCCTGAGCGGAGTCACTCTGCAGGCGGCCCAGGACACCGTCCTGGAAGGACTGCTCGCGTCGCCGTTGTTCGGGGGGCAATTCCGCCAGAATGCCGCCCGGGCGCTCCTAATGCCCCGGATGGCACCGGGCAAACGAACGCCACTCTGGCTCCAGAGGCTGCGCGCGGGGGACCTGCTTCAGATCGCACGGCAGTACGACGACTTCCCCATCGTCGTCGAGACCATACGAGAAGTGCTCACCGAGATCCTGGACTTCGAGCATTTCAAGGAGATCATCGGCGGCATCGAGAACGGAACGATCGGCATCCACCGGGTCGAGACCGAGGTCCCGTCACCCTTCTCGGCAGGACTCCTGTTTGATTTCATCGCGGTCTACATGTACGAATGGGACCAACCGAAGGCGGACCGGCTGAGCAGATACCTGGCGGTAAACCGTGAACTGCTGTCCGAGGTGATCGACGTGGAAGCGCTGCCCGGGCTCCTCCGCCCGGAGGCAATCGAGCTGGTAGAGCAACAACTTCAGCACGCGGTGGAGGGATACCGCGCCCGGTCACCCGAGGAGTTCATGGAGATCCTCCTTCGCCTCGGGGACCTGAGCTGGGACGAAATTGTCGCACGCTGTTCCGGAGACGCTCAAGAGTTGATCCGCTCGCTTGAGCAAACGGGGAGGGTGGTACGCCTGGACTTTCCCGACGGCCCCCGCTGGATAGCAGGCGAAGAGCAGGACCTCTATCGGAATCTGCACGTGCCGCGCAACGCCAATCTTGTGGTGCGGCGATATCTCCAGGGCCATGGGCCGGTCACCGGCTCGGAACTCGCGCGGCGGTTCGGTCTGCGATCTG
>JAGDMJ010000344.1 GCA_017860555.1 Bacteroidota bacterium | reverse complement strand
GTGTTGCAGGAACAGATGACCCCGGAGAAGGGGACGGGCAGCCCACTGCCGGGGAGCCGGACTTTGATCAAACCGACAAAGATGAGTCTGATCAGATCGGCCTGACCGGTTTCCAGATGAACAGGATCAAAGGTCCTTCTAAGGCTGATCCCGTGGATGACATTGTCTTTTACGGGCAATGGCCGCCGCTGCTCTACCAGAAGTTCAGCGATCCAGATTCTGCGGACCGATTCGATGCGGCAGTGGTCCTCAATTATAACATCGCGTTCCTTTTTGCTTCCGGTCCATTCCGGCTCGCTGCAGGAGCACACGAGCGGTTCAGCCTTGCTCTGGCGTATGGAGCCGACCTGACCGAGCTCAAGACGCAGGTCAGGACCGTGCAGCAGATATACAACGCGAACTACCAGTTTGCAGTCCCACCCCCGCTCCCGGTCGCGCATGCAGAGGCTGGAGACCGATACGTGCGCCTGACATGGGGAGATGTGTCGGAGCGTGGCGTGGATCCAATCACACACACCAACGATTTCGAAGGGTACAGGGTCTACCGGTCCACCGATCCTGATTTCCGCGACCCAAAGGTCATCACTAACGCGCGCGGCACCGGCCCGTTCGGTAACGGGAAACCGTCCGCCCAGTTCGATCTGGTGGATTCCATCAGGGGGTTTTCCAAGCAGTTAATTGAAGGTGTCGCCTATGATCTTGGAACCGACTCCGGCTTGCGGCATGTCTTCGTGGACTCCACGGTGAAGAATGGTCAGGAATACTATTTTGCGGTCTGTTCGTATGATATGGGTTCTGACTCGCTCGGCTTCTTCCCGTCGGAAAATTCCGTTGCCGTCTCAAGGACGCTGCGTGGCGGTACGATCCTGCCGCAAAACGTCGTTCAGGTAAGGCCGGAGCCGAAAGTCCCGGGATATGTGCCTGCCGATGTTTCCCCGGTGCAGCATTCAGCAGGCCCGGGCAGTGCTTCCGTGAGAGTGGAAGTGCTCGATTCAAAGCTCGTCCCGGATAACACCACGCACGTGCTGCGCTTCTACACAGACAACCCGCGGCGCATCCATGCCGTCAGGTACGAGCTTGCAGACAGTGTCACCGGGAAGCCCGTGTTCAGCTTTGGCAACGACTTCCATGGCCAAGGGAGGGGCCCGGTCGGGAACGGCTTGCTGCCGGTGATTGCCACACCCGATGTTCCGATGCTCGACTCTGCGGGAAGTGGATTTCAGCCCGGGGCAGTGACAAATGCGCGGTTGAAGGTGACGAATAAGGACGTCGACTCCATTGATGTCCCGCGTCCGGCCTATCCAGCAGACTTTACGATCACGTTTGCGAGCACGTACATTGACACAAGCCTTCTTTCAATTGTGGGAGATCCGATCCCGGTCAAATTCAAGCCGGTGGCCAACACGCCGGACGGCCCTTCGCCGTTGGATTTCTATTTTCGTGATGCCAACAGAGACAGCACGCTGAGTGCCCCGGGAGACTTCATTGACATCGTGACATACATGCCGGGCAGCAGGAGGGCCCGCGTGACGTGGCGTGTGGAGATTGATACGGCAGGACAGGCTGCGCAAGGCGCTCTCATTCCACCAGCCCCGGGGGATGTGTACCTGGCGCATATCGCAATCCCCGTCAGCAACGACGATGTGTACTCTTTTACTACGCGAGCGCAAACGCTGAGCGCAACTCTTGCAAGGCAGCAAGCGGCGAATACTCCCTATGTGGTTCCGAACCCCTATGTCGGTGCTGCCAGCTTCGAGCCTGAGCGCTTTGCTGTCACCGGGAGGGGAGAGCGGCGGATGGAGTTCCGCGGGATCCCTGTGGCTGCCACCGTCCGTATTTACACTGTCCGGGGTGACCTGGTGCAGACGCTTCACCAGGATGGCTCGGTGGACGGTTACGTTCCATGGAATTTGCGGACGAAGGACAATCTTGACGTGGCGCCCGGTCTCTACATCTATCACGTGGAGGCGCCGGAATTCGATTCGTACATCGGCAAGTTCGCGATCATCAAGTGAAAGGCGCAAAGCGCGTTATGAACCGAATAGTCGGTACGGCATTGCTGCTCTCACTGCTGGGATTCATTGTCCTGGCTCAGTCCAAGACGGGGACCACGGTCGGGCAGTTCACGTTGATCGAGCCAAGTGCGCGCTCGGCGGCCATGGGTGGGGCAGGAGGAACTTCTTCGGGAGAGGTGATGGCAGGCTATTACAATCCGGGTGCGCTTGCTGCGCTTGATCATTCGGACATTCAGTTCACGTACAACGCATGGTTTGCCGACATCCATCTGAGTTATGCGGCTGCCGCTTTTCGTCTCGGGGAGCTCGGTACGGTTGGTCTCTTCGTGACTCATCTGGGCTCCGGCGATATCAATGTGACGACTGTCGAACAGCCCCAGGGGACGGGAGAGCGCTATTCCGTGAACGATCTCCTGGTCGGCGTGGCGTACGGTTACCAGGTGACCGATCGATTCTCCGCCGGCATTCAGGTGAACTACGTGACCGAGCGGATATGGCACAGCTCCCTCGCGAACTTCGGCATCAACATCGGGACATTGTATCAGCTCTCCGATGATGGATTGCGCATTGGCGCCAGCCTTGTGAATTTTGGTACGAGCGATCACTACTCGGGCACCGATATGCAGATCCGGTACGATCTCGACCCGGCGCGATATGGAGACAACAGTGCCATTCCGGGGGAGCTGACGACGGACAATTTCTCGCTTCCCATTGTGTTTCGCGTCGGGCTTGGCTATCCCTGGAAGTTCGATGAATCACACACGGTGAACCTCGCTGTCGACGCCCTCCATCCGAGTGACAACTCCGAGTGCGTGAA
Organism: Bacteroidota bacterium; assembly: GCA_017860555.1. GTDB lineage: Bacteria > Bacteroidota > Ignavibacteria > UBA10030 > UBA6906 > JAGDMJ01. The sequence goes on along the minus strand of JAGDMJ010000344.1, from coordinate 1,434 downwards.
TCTGGGCGCGGAGTGGGTATTCAGAAGAATCCTGGCACTGCGGGTTGGCTATGCGAACCTCTGGCAGCGCGACTCGGAGTTCGGCCTGACTGCCGGCGGCGGGCTCATGTGGGATGGATTGGGGTATGAGATCCGGTTTGATTACGGCTGGGCCGACCACAAAAGGCTGGGCAACGTGCAGCGGGTCACGCTGGGGATCGGACTGTAACCCGGCTATTTCTCCCCGAGTCCTTGCGAGCGCCTTTTGCGAAGCAATCTGACCGGGATTCAGAAGACACTATTGAGGCTATGAGTACCTTTGCTACTAAATATGGTCGTTTCTCCGACGACGGAACGGAATACATCATTAACACGCCCGCCACTCCGCGCCCGTGGATCAATGTGATCAGCAATGGAGACTACGGGATCACGGTGTCGCAGACGGGGAGCGGATACAGCTGGCGCACACACGCCCAGTTGAATCGCATTACACGGTGGGAGCAGGACCTCGTCAGGGACGAATGGGGGAAGTATATTTACCTCCGCGATGAAAAGGGGGACGTCTGGTCGGCAGGATGGAAGCCGGTCTGTGCGGAACCTGAAGAGTATCGCTGCCGGCACGGCTTCGGGTACACGGTGATCGAATCGAAGAACTTCGGGATCGAAACCGAGCTGGTCATGTTCGTGCCGAACGACGAGCCGGTGGAGGTCTGGAAACTCACCGTCCGAAACGGAACCCGCCGGCCGCAGAAGCTCCAGCTCTTCACGTACATGGAATGGTGTCTGGGGGCTTCACCTGACTGGCACCGGGAATTCCACCGATCGTTCATCGAAACCTCCTTTGACCGTGAGGCTCAGGCCCTGCTGGCCGTGAAGCGGCTCTGGGAAATCCCCACGGACCGGGGGCACTGGAATACCGACTGGAAACATACGGCGTTCCATAGCTCCAGCGCCAAACCGTTCTCGTACGAGGGAGACAAGGCGGCGTTCCTCGGTATGTATGGAGGTAATCGGATGCCCGCAGCGGTCGCGAGGGGGAAGCTGCAGAAGAACACGGGAAACTGGCTCGATCCGATCGCAAGCCTGGGAGTGCCGCTGGCCCTGAAACCGGGAGACGAGCGGGTCCTGCTGTTCACCGTCGGTGCGGCGGATTCCAGGGAACAAGCTGTTGAGCTGTGCAAGAAATACCGGGTCGTTGACGCGGCCGACGCGGAGCTGGCGAAAGTAAGGGATCGATGGGAGGACCTCCTGACAACAGTGGAGGTGGCGACTCCCGATCCTGCCATGAACATCATGGAGAATACCTGGTTGAAATACCAGGCGATCTCCGGGAGGCTCTGGGGCCGCACGGCATATTATCAGGTCGGCGGTGCCTACGGGTTCCGCGACCAACTGCAGGACAGCCAGATCTTTCTCCCCATCGATCCCACCCGAACGCGAGATCAGATCCTTCTG
>JAGDMJ010000343.1 GCA_017860555.1 Bacteroidota bacterium | reverse complement strand
AGGTGGCCTCAACAGCCGCCTCCCTTTCCGGCTGATGCTCCTCCATATGGATGGTGATCTTCTCCACCGATGGCACGATGCGTTGAATCTTCTGCTCGATCGCAGAGCTGAGGTCATGCGCCTCCACAAACGACTTTCCGCTGGCGTACTCGATATCGAAGTCGATGAAGTAGCGTTCGTTGCTGGCCGTTATCTCGATGTTGTGCGGAGGGCGAAGACCCATGTCTGCCACGATCATCCTGATCTTGTCCTCGACGGTCTCGTCCGGGCTGATGAAGGGCTCCGCGTGGACCATCACCTCGAGCCTTTCCCGCTGCCGGCTCAGCGCCTTCTCTACATTGTCCATGATCCTGTGGGCCTGCTCGAATGGCGTGGTGCGACGGATGGCGATCGTAACGTCGACAAAGGCATGAGCACCTGAAGGGCGAACGCGAAGCCCGCGCACTTCTTCGACCCCGGGCACCTTCTTGACCTGCTCCAGGAGCTGCTCAGACATCCCGGCCGGCACCCGGTCCATAAGAGCATCGATGGTCCGCCGGCCCAGTCTGTAGCTGACAAACAACACCAGCAGTGCCACCAGAATGGCCGCGACCGAGTCCAGCCATTCGAAACCCGCGGCCACAAGCCCGAGTCCGGCAATGACTACAAGCGAGCTCCAGACGTCGCTTGAGAAATGAAGCGCGTCGGCCTCGAGTGCCTGGCTGTTGTATTTTTTTGCGGCCCGGGCCAATGACCGCGAGCGCCCCAGGTCAACGACAATGGACAGGCCCATGACAGCAAAACCCCAGATGCTGGCTTCGACATGCGATGCGTCGCCTGCAAGGCGGTCGACCGCCTCCCAGATGATCCACGCACAGGTCGCAACAAGTAGCATCGTCTCGAGAAACGCCGAGAGGTTCTCGATTTTGCCGTGCCCGTACTGATGCTCGGCGTCCGGGGGACGGTCGGACACGGTCACCGCGAATAAGGTCATCAGGGCGGCGAGGAGATCGAGCCCCGAGTGCGCTGCCTCGGACAGAATACCAAGACTGTTCGTTTGCAGTCCCACCACCAGCTTCAGCCCGGTAATGAAGACCGCGGCCAGAACCGAGTACACGGCGACTCGTTTTTTTTCTTCCATTCCAGCAAATGCCTGCATGGAGATCTCCGATTCTCTGAAACCTACGCAGAATGAACGTGGTTTTCAAGGCTTCTTTGGCCGTGAGTATGCGACCATGATAGGTCGGTGGTGAAGGGCGTTATTGCCTTGCACATTCCATGTGGAAATCCTACATTATTGACCACCACGGTCGCACAGGAAAGCCCCCTTGAGATTCAAGATTTCGCTTACCCAGATGATTTTCATCGGGATGGGGATCGGCCTGCTTATCGGCTGGCTAGCTCCCGATGTCGGCGTCTCGCTACGGCCGCTCAGCACCATTTTCATCCGCCTGATCAAGAGCCTCATCGCACCGTTGATCTTCTCAACGCTCGTCGTCGGCATTGCCGGCCACGGGGACCTCAAGCAGGTGGGAAGAATGGGAGTGAAGGCGCTGATATACTTCGAGGTCATAACGACGCTTGCACTCCTGGTCGGCCTCCTCGCGGTGAATATCGTTCGCCCCGGGGTTGGCGTGAACCTCCACGTTGCTGATCATGCGGCCGAGATCAGCGGGAAGACGCAGTCGTTTGCCGAAGTGATAACACATATCGTTCCCCAGAGCGTGGTCGAAGCAGCCGCTCAGGGTGAAGTGCTGCAGCTTGTGGTCTTTGCCGTGCTCTTCAGTTTCGGTCTTGCCGCCGTCCGGCCGGAACGGCGACAGACAATCCTTTCCTTCTTCGAGGGACTTGCCGACACGATGTTCAAAGTTACCGGCATCGTGATGAAGTACGCCCCGATCGGCGTCGGAGCCGCGATCGCAGTTACCGTCGGGCACCGGGGCTTACCCGTGCTGAAGAACCTGCTCCTGCTGATCGTGACGCTGTATGGTGCAGTGTTCTTTTTCATTCTTGCGGTCCTTATTCCGGTGGCCTATTTCTCCCGTATCCCGGTGATCCGCTTCTTCAAGGCGATCAAGGAACCCGCGGTCATTGCTTTTTCCACCACGAGCTCCGAGGCGGCCCTTCCCCGGGCGTTCGAGATTATGGAGAAATTCGGTGTTCCGCGGCGGATCGTTTCTTTTGTGCTCCCCACCGGGTACAGCTTCAATCTCGATGGCAGCTCCTTGTATCTCTCTCTTGCGGCAATCTTTGTTGCCCAGGCTGCGGGGATCGAGCTTACCATCCCGACGCAGATTCTCATGATGCTCACGCTGATGCTGACCAGCAAGGGCGTCGCCGGAGTACCCCGAGCGTCGCTGGTGATTCTTGCGGGCACCCTTGCGTCCTTCGGGCTCCCCCTGGAAGGTGTGGCTATCATCCTGGGAGTGGACGAGATCCTCGACATGGCTCGAACGGCGCTGAACCTGATCGGCAATTGCCTTGCGACGGCAGTGATCGCCCGCTGGGAGGGGGAATTCCATCCTGTGGAGGAACCCGTGCCGATCGAATCGTAGTTCGGCATCACTCTTTAGTTCTCGCTACCTTTCTCATACTCATTCCAGGATATCATGGATACCCTTACTATCGTCCGAGGGCTCGCGGGCCTTGCGGTCGTTACTGCCTTGGGATTTCTCTTCTCTGCCTCCAGGCGAAGCATCAATTGGAGGGTGGTCGTTGTTGGAATTGTTGCCCAATTCCTTTTCGCCTTCCTTGTCCTGAAGACCGCGGCAGGCAGACTTGTCCTGGACCAGATCAGCCAGTGGTTTGTCTCGCTCTTCAGCTTTGCGCTTGAGGGGGCGCAATTTGTCTTCGGCGGGCTGGCGAAATCCCCGGACCAACCCGGCAGTCTTGGCTTCTTCTTCGCCTTCCAGGTTCTTCCCACGATTATCTTCTTCGCGTCGCTCATGGGGGTTCTCTACTATCTGGGCATCATGCAGCGGGTGGTTCAGGCGATCGCCTGGCTCATCGCGAAACTCATGAAGGTGAGCGGTGCTGAATCGCTTTCTGTTGCGGCCAGTACATTCATCGGCCAGACGGAAGCCCCTTTGGTCATCCGGCCATATATCGCCTCGATGACGCAGTCGGAGCTTTTCACGATCATGACCAGCGGCATGGCGCACATCTCCGTTGGGGTGCTGGCGGCATACATGCAGCTGCTGGGACTGGCGTACGCGAAATCCATGGGAGTGCCGGTGGATGCATCACAGGTCTATTTTACCGGACACCTCCTCGCGGCGTGCATCATGGCCGCTCCGGCCACGATCGTTGTCGCCAAGATGCTTCTGCCGGAGACGGGAGACCCGCTCACGATGGGGACCGTGCGTTTGAAGATCGAAAAGACCCATTCCAACGTCATCGAAGCGGCCGCCGCGGGCGCCGGGACCGGCGTGAAACTGGCCTTGAATGTCGCAGGGATGCTCCTCGCCTTCATCGCTCTCATCGCACTGCTGAACGCATTGATCGGTTGGATCGGTGGGATCACCTCGCTGAACACGCTGTGCCAGGCTCACTATGGAAAGCCCCTGTCGCTCGAGCTTCTCTTCGGCTTTGTGTTTCAGTTCATCGCCTTTCTGATCGGCGTGCCCTGGCAGGATGCGTTGAATGTCGGGAGCCTCATGGGCATCAAGCTTGTCCTCAATGAATTTGTCGCCTACTTGCGCATGTCGGACCTGGTCGGCGCTCATCAGCTTTCCGAAAAGGCCATTGTGATTTCGACATACGCGCTTTGCGGCTTCGCGAATTTCTCATCCATTGCCATCCAGATCGGAGGCATAAGCCCACTGGCTGAAAACCGCAGGAGTGATATCGCCCGCCTTGGACTGAAGGCAGTGCTCGGCGGCACCATTGCCACCTGGATGACCGCGGCTATTGCGGGGATGTTCGTAGGATAGGGAAAAAAAGCTCCCTGAGGATCCTTCTTGGTTTGTGGTGCAGTGGAGAGCTCCTTGTCGACGCCTGTCAGGACGACGGTTATTCTGCCTTAATTCTATCGGAAGATGATGCCATGACCGGTTCAACAAAGAAGTACAGGTGGTTTGTGCTGGGTGATTTCAACGGCTTTTTTGGCCTGATGTTCGACAATCTCACCGTGCTTTCCTTCCTTGCCGGGATCCTGATCTTCGGGTTCAAATTTCCGGCGGAGGTAATCTACACCCGCATGTTTCCCGGCACTGCCTTTGGCGTGTTGTTCGGAGATCTGATTTACACCTGGATGGCGTTTCGGTTGGCGAAGCGAACCGGCAACAGGGAAGTTACTGCCATGCCG
>JAGDMJ010000342.1 GCA_017860555.1 Bacteroidota bacterium | reverse complement strand
GTCGGTATAGGCTGTCCTCCCGGTTCTCGCTGTAAGAAAGCTCCTTTCACCTATCATCTAGCGATCGTTATGAGCGAACAACTCTTGCGCAGCCCAGGTATCAAAGAAGAACAAGCACCCGATTACAGGAATCCCGACCTCCCGGTCGGCCGTCGGGTTGCTGACCTGCTGGGCCGTATGACAATTCAGGAAAAAGTGGCACAGATGCTCTGCGTCTGGGGACAGAAAAAAACGGTGCTCTCCGATGCATCGGGCAACTTCGATCTCGATCGTCTCAGGGTTCATCTGAAAGATGGCATTGGTCAGATCGGCCGCTTGAGCGATACCGGGGGAGGACAGAACGCACAGGACATGGCGGAGCTGGCAAACAAGGTCCAGGAATTCTTCGTGGAGGAGACGCGCCTCGGCATTCCGGTGATCTTCCATGAGGAGTGCCTGCACGGTCTGGCTGGTCCCGATGCCACGAGTTACCCTCAACCCATCGGTCTTGCTTCCACCTTCAATCCTGAACTGATCGAAGAGATCTACACGGCCATTGCGGAAGAGACCCGCTCGCGGGGCGCGCACCTGGCGCTGACGCCCGTGGTCGATGTGGCCCGGGATCCACGCTGGGGGCGGGTCGAAGAGACGTTCGGCGAGGATCCCTACCTCGTCTCACAACTGGGCATTGCCGCCGTCCGCGGCTTTCAGGGTGACGGCACCTTCCGGGACAAGAAACGCGCCCTTGCCACGCTCAAGCACTTTGCGGCGCACGGACAACCCGAATCCGGCTCAAACTGCGGACCGGGCAATTTCTCGGAACGGGTGCTGCGGGATGTTTTCCTCTTCCCGTTCCGGGAAGTTCTCGACAAGGCACAGCCTGCCAGTGTGATGGCCTCCTACAACGAGATCGATGGTGTCCCTTCGCATGCCAACACATGGTTGCTGCGAGATGTGTTGCGCAAGGAGTGGGGATTCAAGGGGTTTGTGGTTTCCGACTACTACGGCATCACGGAGCTCAAAGGGAAGGACATCAGCGTCAGCCACGCAGTCGCCAAGGACGAGACGGAGGCCGCCATCCGAGCTGCCAAGGCGGGTGTGAACATTGAGCTTCCCGACCCTGATTGCTACCCTCTGCTGCCGTCTCTGGTGGAACGGGGAGAGATAGCAGAAGCGCTCATCGATGAGCTGGTAGCTCCCTTGCTGGAGTACAAATTCCGTCTGGGCCTCTTTGACGATCCGTATGTCGCCGCGGACGGAACATCACACGAATTGCGGATGCATGAAGAGCGAGCACTCGCGCTGCGGGCCGCTCAGGAGACGATCGTTCTTCTCAAGAACAAGGGGGGAGTGCTTCCCCTCCGGCCGGATAGGACCGGGACCATTGCTGTCATTGGTCCCAATGCCGACCGTCAACTCCTGGGCGGTTACAGCGGCAAGCCCCGCTACTACACGACGGTGCTGGAGGGCATCCAGGAACGCGTGGGAGATGACGCCACCGTGCTCTACAGCGAAGGATGCAAGATCACGGTGGGCGGTGCATGGAACGAAGATGTTGTCACATTGCCCGACCCGGAGGAGGATCGCCAGTCCATTGCGCGCGCAGTTTCCACGGCGAAGCAAGCCGATGTCGTGGTGCTGGTCTTGGGAGACAATGAGCAGACATCGCGAGAAGCCTGGAGTTATCTTCATCTCGGAGATCGCACAAGCCTGGATCTCTTCGGTATGCAGAACGCTCTGGTAAACGCCATCGCGGCGACTGGAAAGCCGATGGTCCTTGTCTTGTTCAACGGGCGGCCGAACTCGATGAACGTCGTGCATGATCAGGTTGATGCAATTCTTGAATGCTGGTACCTGGGGCAGGAGACCGGACGCGCCGTCGCCAGCGTGCTCTTCGGTGACTCCAACCCCGGGGGCAAACTGCCAATTTCCATTCCCCGGTCGGCGGGCCACCTCCCATGCTTCTACAACCACAAACCGTCCGCCCGCCGGGGATACCTTTTTGATGAGATCACACCGCTCTATCCGTTCGGCTTCGGGCTGAGCTACACGACGTTCAGTGTGTCCACGCCCAGGCTGGAAGCGTCACAGATCCAGGTCGGGCAGTCCACCAACGTGCATGTCGATGTCAGGAACACCGGCTCCCGTGCCGGGCATGAGGTTGTGCAAATGTATATTCGCGACCTGGTGAGCTCGGTGACCAGGCCTGTCAAGGAACTCAAAGGATTCGCGAGGATCTTCCTGAAGGCGGGCGAATCCGGAACAGTAACGCTTCCCATTCGTCCAGAGCATCTCGCCTTTACGAATATCGACATGGAGTGTGTCGTTGAACCGGGCGATTTCGAGATCATGGTAGGAACGTCTTCACAGGACGGGGATCTATCCAAAGTCATCCTGCAGGTTGCACGCCACTGAGGTGCAGTGTGCCCACAATAACAGAGGCAGTGCCGGTAGCGGAAAAGCTCTCCTTTAAGGAGAAGGCCGGGTACGGATTCGGGGATGCCGCCGCCAACTTCGTGTTCCAGACGATGCTGATCTTCCAGCTCGGGTTCTACACCGATGTCTACGGCATCTCGGCCGCCGCCGCAGGGACTCTGCTTTTGGTGGGGCGGTTCTGGGATGCGCTCTTCGATCCCTTCATGGGCGTGATCGCCGACCGGACCGAGACGAAGTGGGGGAAGTTCCGCCCCTGGGTGCTCTGGTCTGCCGTGCCTTTCATGGCGATGTTCGTCCTGGCCTTTACGACCCCGGATTTCAGTGCGTCCGGCAAACTGGTCTACGCCTACATCACCTACATCCTGTTGATGACCCTCTATTCGGTCAACAATCTGCCCTATTCCGCTCTCAATGGGGTGATGACGGGTGACGTGAACGAACGCACCAGCCTTTCGTCGTTCCGGTTCTTCTTCGCTATGAGCGCCTCGTTCCTGGTGCAGGGGCTGATGCTTCCCCTGGTGACAAAGTTTGGCCAGGGCAATGCCGCCCAGGGATGGACCATGACGATTGGAATGTTTGCGCTCCTTGGCGTGGTCTTCTACGTGATCACATTCTTCAGCGTGCGGGAGCGCATTCATCCCGACCCGAAGCAGAAGTCCTCCCCCCGGCAGGACTTTGCCGATTTGCTCAAGAACGCGCCCTGGAAGTCGATGTTCATCCTGACGCTCTTCCTCTTTATTACGCTGGCGCTCTGGGGCAGCGGCATGTTCTACTATTTCACCTACTACGCAGATAAGGAATCGCTTTTCGGCTTCCTGCAATCTCTCGGTCTTGTGACTTCGACCGGTGCCGAGAGCTGGTGGCACGGGCTACTCAGTGCCTTCGGCTTGATCGCTCTGGACGACCGGAGCAATGTTCCCTCCGTCGGGTTCAGCCTGTTCAACATGAGCGGCCAGCTGGTGACGATCTTCGGCGTTCTGGCCTCCACGGCGCTCTCGATGCGCTTTGGCAAGAAGGCCGTGTTTTTGACCGGGCTCTCGCTGACCACGCTGTTTACCCTGCTCTTTATTATCGCACCGGCCGATGCCATCGGGTTGGTGTTTGTGTTGAACATCTTGAAGTCGCTGGCCTACGGCCCGACGATCCCGCTCTTGTGGGCCATGATGGCCGATGTCGCTGACTATTCCGAGTGGAAGCAACACCGGCGCGCGACCGGGTTCGTGTTCGCGGGCATTGTCTTTGCCCTCAAGGCGGGATTGGGCCTGGGCGGGGCCATCTGCGGCTGGCTCCTGTCGATGTATGGCTACGTCCCCAACGTGGTCCAGAATGAGGGCGCACTCCTTGGCATCCGGATGACAGCGAGCGTCTATCCGGCGATCACGTTCCTGATCGGCGTCATCGCTCTGTCCTTTTACAGCATCAGCCGGACGCTGAACGTGCAGATCCAGAACGAACTCGCGGAGCGACGAAAGAGTTTCGAATCGAACTAGGAACCAGGTGCCTCAACCTTCGACGAGTTCCGTCTTCACATCTACCAGTTCTTTGTAACGACAGTGTCTTGCCGTAAGTCTCGCTCTTCTGTACTGTGCTGCCGGCATAGCGGCGGCGGGCAGGAGTCAAGACAGTGAGTGTCTTCCGAGATTCCGCCAATGCAAACCTGTGACTCGACCGGAAGGCGCTTCAGTTGCCCCATGCTTTTCTATGATGAGCGGGAGACCATCGCCATCCTCGACGAGTCTATTGTCCGGGTGGAAGAGAGACCGAACGGGATGCCCGCAGGCAAGCGCGGCGGTCCATCCGCCGCAAGCAGGATTGCCAGCGTTGTTCATGAGATGTTCTTCAATAGTCCTACATCTTATAAACCATGAATGAGAGTCAATCATGAAAGCGACGAAGTACCTTTTGGT
>JAGDMJ010000341.1 GCA_017860555.1 Bacteroidota bacterium | reverse complement strand
CTTGAAGCCGTATGTGGTATCGGTCATGGACATGCTGTGGTTGGAAAGGGTGTTATTGCTGCGGACGCGGCCTTGCATGTGGCAGGTGACGCAGCCATCTTCCAGCTTCGCATGTGTCGAGAGGCCGGAGATACCGCCGTCATATTCGTAGCCGTTGCTACCAACGAGCATATCATACTGGGGGTTCTCATGCGGGCCGTAACGGTTGACGAAACCATAGTACGGCGCCTTGGTGGTCACGCGCACTTTGACGCTGTAACGGGACGAGTGGCAATAGGAACAGACCTGGCTTTTGCCGGCCGGGGTGAAATGGAAGCCGTTGCGGAGCGAATCGACTGATGCTTCACGGAGCTCTGCCGTGTGTGGTTCATGGCAGGCCGCGCAGGTGATCGGGGTCGCGAGGTCTGCTGCGGTGACCGTGGCGGAAAATCCAGTAGTGTCCTTGCCAGCTTCGATCCACTTCACGAACGTGGCGCCCTGATGGCAGGGGGCGCAGTTAACACGCTGTTCGCCGACCCTGCGGGCATGGGCCGACATGTTGTAGTAGGCGCCGATGCTGTGCCGGGCGGAGCCGTTGTGGCACTGGTTGCAGACTGAGGCTTCCATGGACTTGTCGATGCTCTGGCGGAAGTTGCCCACGCCGCCGCCCATCTTGTGTCCGGTTGCCGCGCCGTGGCAGCTCTCGCAGCCAATCGTTGCCAGCGGCACCATGGCCGAGGGCATAGCATTCCAGATCGTGGAATCCTTGTATGTGATCATGACATCGCGCCCATCCGCCGTCCAGGGAAGGCCTGCGAACCAGGTGGAATCCCAGGAGTTCGGAGGAGCCGCGGGAAGAGTATGAGCAAGATGCCCGAAGTTGTTGTTGCTGGTCAGGTTCGGATCCCAGCCCACAGTGTGGCAACTGATGCAATTCTTCGCATACAGACCTTTGTTGACTTCTTCAACCACCTCGAGCTGACCAGTCACGCCGCGGTGGAAAATGGTGGCGTGGCCGGTGACTTGCCAGGCTGCCTTAATGTCGACAGCGTTGCCCGGAGCAAAGGCCGTACCATTATGACAGGTGCAGCCGGCATCAGCCGCGGACGTTACACCGCTATAGGTGCTGGCATAAATGGTATCGTTGGCCGTGGATGCGCCAAAGGAGACCGTCACATAATAGAAGCCGGCGACATCAGCCGTGAAGCTTGTCCCCATTGTGCCGGTGCTGTCGAGGACGGTTGCGGAACCGCCAGGCAATGCGCCCGCGAACGACCAGGATGGCGCGCCGGTCTCGCCGGAGCCAACCGTGTCGACGACCAGATAGGCCTTCTCACCCACGCCAACTACACGAAGTCCATTGGCGATTGTCCATTTGGACCCGGGGTAATCGTTGATTGCACGCCCCACAGCTTTGATCTTGATCGCCGCAACGCTGTCCGTCGAGACTAGCATGAGCAGCGCCAAGACCAAGATGAAACAGGTCGTAACAAAGTGTTTCATATTGTGTTGCCCTTTATTGGTTGAGTTGATTAGCTGCAAGAAGAACTACATTTGCAGTTGGAAGAACAGGTGATGCCGATGGTAGGCGGGGCACTGCTTCGTCCCTGGTTCGGACAGGGCACATGCCCACGGTGGTGCCGCAAAGCAGAATTCAATGTTCATGCCAAAAACCGCCCGTTTTGGCGGGATTCAGCGAAATGATTTGAGGGATAAGTCGTTGGAATTCAACCGTTTAACACTGTGACAGTTTGACCAGTGGATGAGAGGAAGGGCTGTGATGTATTTTTCAACAGCGAGTTTTCCACAAATGCGAAAAGCGGATGCAGGATTGGGAAAGGTTGAAAAGGAAGAAATCGGTGTTGCAAAACACTACACTTCCACGCTGGGAAGAGGCACCGCGCTACTCCCCTGGTCGGTGGCGCTGACGCACGGCCTCGCGCATTGCCTCTCGGAGCTCGCCCTCGAAGCGCCGCTCGAAGAGCAGATACTTCCCCCGTTGTTCCGGCGTGAGAATTTCTTTCAGGCTGTCGAAAAAACTCCAGTTCTCTTCCGCCAGCTTTCCATCGATGGCGCGGACCTGGGGGTACTCCTTCTGGAACTCTTTGTCGTCAGCATGGTTCCTGACCAGCCGCTCGATCCGGTCCAACACCTCACCTTTCTGTCGCTTGAGCTCCCGCCGGGCCTTGTCATGTTCGTTCATCCGCGCGAAAAACCGCACCGACTGGTCCTCGTTCAGATCCAGCATCTCGATGAGCCGCACTTTTTTGAGCCGCTCAATCCGCTCCATCGGGCGCTGGTCGGGTGGAGGCATGGTGGTCTGGGCGGCCGCAAACCCAGCGGAAAATAGAAAGAGTGCCGTGGTCAGGATCCGTGTGGCGTTCATGGTAGTCTGCTCCTGAAGGATAGCGTTACATTCCTGTGGTAAGGAGGTCCAGCATCTGATCAGCCTGCTCCTCGGGCAACAACTCGACGAACAATGCGGCGTTGTCATTTTGAATGAGGTACTCACCGATCTGCTCGCTCGGCACATCGAAAAGATCCTCATCCGCCGCGACAGCAAAAAGGGTCTCATCGGAAAGGGAAGCATCGGTGAGCAGGGAATCCATGACCGGATCGGGAAGCGCGAGGACCATAGATTCCACATCGCTTTGCTGACGCGTCTGAAGGGGGACGTAGTAGTGCAGGGCGATCAAGAACGACACTATGGCAACGACGCCGGGAATTGCAACGCGCGCAGCCCAGCTGATCGAGATCGCCTTTCCGCTGCTCGCCGCGTCCACCCTCTGGTTCGTTCGAATGATCAGGTTCTGCCAGTATGCCTCCGGCACAGGAGGAACAGACTTCTCCCCTGACTCATCCTCCAGCGCGCGCACCCTCTCTACGAGGGCCCGCTCGTCACTTTCGTTGATGTCCGGAAGTTCCTGACGGAATTTCATCGGTCATGTATTCCCGTACTTTACGCAACGCATGAAAGTAATTGGCCTTCAGCCCACCAACGGAGGTCTTCATCACTTCGCTGATCTCCTCATAGGACATCTCGTCATAGTAGCGCATCACGAAGACCGCCCGTTGTTTTTCTGGAAGTCGGGCGATGGCTTCCTGAAGGCGGGACTGGGTTTCCTTGAACTCCACCTGCCGTGAGGGGTCCTCTGTGGAAGGGAAGAATCTGCCGATCGTATCGTTTTCCCTGAGGTAGTTCACAAGCTGCCTTTTCCGGATCGCGTTCAGCGACAGGTTGATGGCGATCCTGTAGAGCCACGTGTAGAAGCTGGACTCGCCACGGAAATCCCCCAACGCGGTGTACGCCTTCACGAATGCTTCCTGGGCGATGTCATCAGCGTCTTCGTGGGTTCCCACAATGCGCCGTGCCGCCCAGTAGATTCGTTGCTGATACCGGCGCATCAGTTCGGTGAATGCCCGTCGTTTCCCGTTCCGAACCTCTTCAATCAGTTGGAGATCCGATAGCTCTTCCATTCATCGGCCGACAGGTTCATTCAATGGGTTAGACAAGACCGCAGGCTGAATGTTTAATCCCTTCCAGGCTGTTCTCGGAACGCTTTTTGCAGTATTTTGAGCGTTTTTCTCAGATCTTCCGAGATTACCTTTGTGTCTGCGAGGACAGGCATAAAATTGGTATCTCCATTCCAGCGCGGAACCAGGTGGAAATGGATATGTTCGTCAACCCCCGCCCCGCTCACCCGCCCCAGATTTGCACCGAAATTGAAGCCGTGCGGATGCATGGTCGCATTCAACGCCCGTATGGCACGCTGGACCGTGATCATCACCTCCCCGAACTCCTCCGGCGTCAACTCCTGGAAGTCGTCCGTCTGACGGTACGGCACGACCATGAGGTGCCCGCTGTTGTAGGGATAGCGGTTCATGATCACAAAGCAATGCTTGCCTCGCCAGACAATGAGATTCCTGTCGTCGGCACGCGACTTCCAGGCTTCCGTAAAGAGGCTCTGCTTCATCTTGCGCTTCCCCTTCGCGGCTTTCCCTTTGAAGGTATCGATATAGGCCGAACGCCAGGGGGACCACATTCTCTCCACGAGGCCGCTCCTCTCTGCTGAAAAAAAAGGTTGGGGGGGGCTCCATCCCGACCCAACCTTGTCCTCAAGTGCTTACATGTCAAGTACAGGATGACCCGGGTTCCGACTTGGTCGCAAGGGCCGGGGCCGTTCGCGACACAATGCCTTCGGCCGAATCGACCCGGAGCAATGACGGATCGTCAGGCTTCCTGCTCTTTGTTCTTGTTCTTCTCCGAGGCGGCAATGACTTTCTCCGCCTGTTCGCGTGGCACCTCTTCGTAATGCGAGAAGGTTGCCTTGAAGGTGCCCCGGCC
>JAGDMJ010000340.1 GCA_017860555.1 Bacteroidota bacterium | reverse complement strand
AGGAGCGGTGGAAGAAGCTGACGGCGCGGCACAAACGGAACTACAAGCGTCCGCGGTAGAGGCCCACCGGACGTCCCAACGAGGAGCAGCAGCGTAAGCAAGTGAATGTCGAATATCGGATAGCGATTATTCAATGCTGAAGCGTGGCTGTCTCGAAGGCCAGGAATTTCCCCGTTCACATAAAGGAAAGCTATGAAGCTCATCACAGCATTGTTGCTCTCGTTCGCGGCAGTTGCCGCTCAGGCACAGGCTCTGTTTCCTGTCCGCGAAGCCTCAGGAGAACCACGCAATCGCTCCTATGACGTGCTGCATTACAAGATCGATGTGACGATCGACGACCGGAAGAAGTCCATAGCGGGCACGGTCACGACAACGCTGGTTCCGTTTTTGCCTCAGCTACAGACCATCGAACTGGACGCCGAAAAGATGAACATCCGGCGCGTCTGGATGGGGACGAAGACGCTGAAGTTCACCGTGCTTCCCAGGACCCTTGAGATCCGGCTCGACAAGCCATACTCCTACAAAGATACGCTCGCCATCTCTGTCCAGTATTCCTGCGCTCCCAAGAAAGGGCTCTATTTTACGCAGCCCGATTCCGGCTATCCCGACAAGCCGTTCCAGATCTGGACCCAGGGAGAGGATATGGACAATCACTTCTGGTTTCCCTGTTATGATTTCCCCAATGATAGGGCCACGTCAGAGGTGATCGCCACGCTCAGGTCCAATTACACGGTTGTGTCAAACGGCACCCTGCTGAGCATGCGCGAGGACAAGGAGAACGGAACAAGGACATTCCACTGGAGCCAGTCCACACCGCATGTTTCATACCTGATCATGCTTGCGGCAGGTAACTACGCCGTCCTGAAGGACCAAGTCGGAAAACTTCCGCTGGAATACTACGTCTATCCGAAACACGTCGAGGACGCCAAGGTCTGTTTTGCCGAAACCCCGAAGATGATAGACTTCTATAACAAACTCATCGGCGTCGACTACCCGTGGGAGAAATACGCGCAGGTCCTGATCGCCGACTTCATTGTCGGAGGGATGGAGAATACGAGCGCAACAAGCCTCATGGACGTCGCGACCGTCTTCGACGCCCGGACACGGCTGGATGAGTCCCCCGTGAGCTTGATCGCGCACGAGTTGTCGCACCAATGGTGGGGAGATCTCGTCACATGCAAAGACTGGCGGCATCTCTGGCTGAACGAGGGCTTCGCAAGCTACTTCGATCCTCTCTACTTCGAATACTCCAGGGGCTGGGAAGAGTTTGAGTATATCATGTCCCAGGCACAGCAGTCGGGAATCAACAGCGACAAGCACATGGGGCGCAAACCGGTCGTGAGTGTCGGCTCGTACGGAGCGAATCTCTATCCTCGCAGCGCCTCGATTCTGCATATGCTCCGCTTCACGCTTGGCGACGATATGTTCTGGCGTGCCATCCGGCACTACATCAGGAAGCACCAGTACACGACGGTGGAGACAAATGATCTCAAAGTCGCGATCGAGGAAGCCACGGGGCAAAACCTCTACTGGTTCTTCGACCAGTGGCTGTACGGAGCCGGACACCCGATCTTCGATGTATCATATGCGTGGAGCGATTCCGCAAAGGCCGTTCGCCTGAAAGTGACGCAGATCCAAACCATCGACAGTCTCACCGGCGTGTTTCGGACCCCGGTGCTTGTCGAGGTGGTCACGCCGTTGGGGAGCCTTCTCGACACGTTGAACATCCTGACGAGCGACACGGTGTATACGATTGAAGCACCGGCACAACCTCGGCTCGTGCTCTTCGACAAGGGGAACTGGCTTCTGAAGGATCTGAAGTTTCAGAAGTCACGCGAAGAGTGGTTCTTCCAGGCCGAGAAGGCTGCGAGTCCCGTTGACCGCTTGAGTGCCGTCAAAACGCTCACACAGGGTTCCGACAGCGACGATGTCATCCCGCTCTTTTCACGGCTTGCGCTCCAGGATCCTTACTGGGTTGTCCGAAGCAAGGCGATTTCCGCGCTCGATGACAGCTTCACACAGAGCGACTCCATGAAGCAGATCATCAAGACAACCTTTCTTGCCGCGGCCCGGGACCCCAAATCGCAGGTTCGAAGTGCCGCCGTCGCCGGCCTTGGTGCCCGTCGGGGTGACGATGTTGTTTCGGCGCTGCATGCAGCACTGAAGGATTCGAGCTACGTTGTCGTAGCATCGGCTCTCCGCTCGCTGGCAAAGGCGGACTCCGCGCACGCGGAACCGATATTGCTGGCGCACCTGGACATGCCATCGCACAACAACGGCATCGCAAATGCCGCCCTCAGCATGCTGGGCCTGGTGGATTCTGTCCGCGCGGTGGATGTGGCCTTGCAGAAGGTGCGCTACGGCGAGCATCCCTGGACGCGGTATACAGCGCTCTGGGTCCTTGGCAGACACGGAAAGAATCGGAAGGATGTCGTCCCGCTCCTGATGACACTGCTTCACGACAAGACCACCTACATCCGCTCCACGGCAGCACGCATGCTGGGTGACATGGGAGACATCTCGGTGGTGCCGGCGCTGGAAGCGATTGCATCGGACAAGGAGAATGCCGACGCAGAGACGGCGAAGTCGAGTATTGAGAAAATCAAGAAGCGGAATGCGTGAGAAGCCCCATCGCAACACTGGTTCGTTCCTGAACTCACAACCCATGGAAACATTCCAGCGACTGGCCGGCGTACACCGCTTCCTCTGTGCCGCGGCACTTGTCGTGAGTGCCTCCCCCATCCACGCACAGACCGGATCTTTCCCTGTTGAGGTATCCCCCGCACTCGATTCTCTCGTGTCTCAGGAAGATACCGACGGGGATGACAAGATCACCATCGAAGACCGTCATATCCCGCAGACCGATCGGGGAGACAAGAAGTTCCGGCTCACAACCAGGGATGGCCGGCACATCGAGGTCGTCGGGACCTATTACCTCTCAAACCTTCTCCAGGAACTGTCGCTTGCGCGAAACGCAGGTCACGACACGGTTGCGCTGCGTGCAGACCGGGTCTTCGAGCAGCCATCCGACCGCCTCTCCCGCCAGATCAGGGAACACTTCTGGAATGGCTTGACTCGCCGGATGGATGAGGACGGACTCCCGAAGATCTTCGCCGACCCAAAGGCCGCGAGTCTGGATGGACGGCACTATCTCTTTGTCGCCCCAAGCGACATCCTTGCATTCCATTACTACTCGGACATTGCTGCCCGTCATCCTGATTGGAAAATGGAAGTCGTGGAACTGCCTGATCCCGTGACTCCTCAGTATGTGCGTAACCTCGACGGATACCACGGAATCCTCAGCCTCGGGCTTAAGAGGACGAACGGGATGACCTCGGCGGTCCCGTTTGTCGTTCCCGGGGGACGATTCAATGAAATGTACGGGTGGGACAGTTACTTCATCGTCCTGGGACTGCTTCACGATGGCAAGATTGACCTGGCACGATCCATGGTGGAGAATGCGCTCTATGAGATCACGCACTACGGCGCGATCCTCAATGCGAACCGGACATACTATCTCACGCGCTCGCAGCCTCCCTTGTTCACCTCAATGCTTCTCGCCGTGTACCAGCGCCTCCCGAAAACCACGGCAAACAAAGAATGGCTCCGTGCGGGACTTCAAGGAGCAATTCTCGAATACAAGAACGTCTGGATGAACCCCGACCGTCTTACCAGGACAGGACTGAGCCGCTACTATGACATCGGTTATGGTGCTCCCCCTGAAGCAGGATCGTTCGATGAAGTCTTTGAGCCTTATGCAACCAGGGCGGAAATGGATTTGGAGGATTTCAAGGAGGCATACCGCACCGGTAAGGTCCGGAACCCTGAACTGGACAACTACTTCAAGGACGACCGCGCGATGCGAGAGTCGGGGCACGACACCAGTTATCGCTTGGTCGGACGTTGCGCCGACCTGGTGACAGTGGATCTCAATTCGCTCCTCTACAAGGCCGAGCGCGATATTGCCCGCACGATCGCAGGGGACTTCGGAGGGAAGTTATCCATGCCTGGCGGACAAACGGAAACGACCTCGGACTGGAACCGCCGCGCAGAAAAGCGCAGGGATCTCGTGAACACCTTCCTGTGGGACGAAGCGCGAGGGATGTATTTCGATTACGATGTCATTCGCAGTGCGCGCACGAATTATGTCAGCGCGACAATGCTGTACCCGCTCTGGGCCGGACTCGCCTCACAACGACAGGCCGACGCCTTGGTCCGGGCCGCTTTGCCACTGCTCGAGGTGGCAGGCGGCATCGTCGGCTCCACGGAAGAATCCCGCGGCCCGGTCACAGAAAACAGGCCGCTCCGTCAATGGGATTACCCCTTTGGATGGTCGCCACACCAGGT
>JAGDMJ010000339.1 GCA_017860555.1 Bacteroidota bacterium | reverse complement strand
TTTACCTCCTTGCCGACATGAACCTGATCCCGGTCCGCAGCTGGTGGGCACGACTGCACGGCGGATTCCGCAATGGGATGCCTGCAGGCAAGAAATGGCCCTCCCGCGAAGAAATCCGAGATGCGAAGTTCTACGATATCCATACGGGCAAGCCAATGCATGACGACCGGGATGTCAATCAGGAAGTGATCGATGCAATCCTGGACAAGATCAGCAAGGGGGGATATCAAAGCCTGACCGAAGAAGAGAAGCGCATCCTCAACGAAGCAAGCCGAAAGATTC
This sequence comes from Bacteroidota bacterium, assembly GCA_017860555.1. Taxonomy (GTDB): domain Bacteria; phylum Bacteroidota; class Ignavibacteria; order UBA10030; family UBA6906; genus JAGDMJ01. Next base: position 4,077 of record JAGDMJ010000339.1, on the reverse strand, counting down.
AATAATGGAATCCCCCACAGGGAACCTCGCTGGCGATCCTGCCCCTGCGCGAGCGGGGCAGCCTGCTTCCAAAGCCGGCCTTCGACGCGCTACCCGCCGGGTGATGGTGGGTGGCGTTCCCGTCGGCGATGGAGCGCCCATCTCCGTCCAAACGATGACGAAAACGAAGACCTCCGACGTCGACGGGACGGTGGCACAGATCATCCAGGCTGCCGAAGCCGGCTGCGACATCGTGCGGGTCACGGTCAATGACAAAGAGGCTGCCGAAGCAATGCATATGATCGTCGCCCGCTCGCCCATTCCTGTTGTGGCCGACATCCACTTCAATCACATCTTCGCGCTGAAAGCCATCGAAGCGAACGTTGCGAAAGTGCGGCTCAATCCCGGAAATATTGGCAGCCGCGATCGGATCCAACAGGTGTTGAACGCGGCGAGGGACAAAGGCATTCCAATCCGTATAGGCGTCAATTCGGGATCGCTGGAAGAAGACATTCTCACGAAGCACGGGTATCCCACGGCGGAAGCGCTCTATGAAAGCGCCATGCGCCACGTGGAGATCTGTGATAGTTTCGGGTTCAAGGATATTGTTATCTCGGTCAAGTCAACGGACGTCCGGCTCATGATCGAGGCGTACCGGCTCGTGGCGGAGCGGACGGACATTCCCCTTCATATCGGCGTGACGGAAGCCGGCCCGACCAGATCAGGGACCATCAAATCGGCGGTGGGGATCGGCGCTCTCCTCTCTGAAGGGATCGGAGACACCGTTCGCGTGTCGCTGACCGACGATCCGGTGAAGGAAGTCGAGGTCGGGAAAGAAATTCTCCGCTCACTTGGCCTTGCAACCCGGAATGTGGAGCTGATTGCCTGTCCCACCTGCGGTCGGCTCGAAGTGGATCTGTTTGGCATCATGCGCGAGCTCGAACAGAGGCTCGCGGGAATCAAGAAGCCGGTGAAAATCGCAGTCCTTGGCTGTGTAGTCAACGGGCCGGGAGAGGCCAGCGAGGCAGACATCGGCCTTGCCGCCGGAAAGGGAGTTGCCATCCTCTATCGAAAAGGCGAGGTCATCCGGCGCGTCAAAGAATCAGAGATCGTTGACGTCATCGTCGAAGAGGTGAACAACTTCAAACCATAAGCCACAAAACTCCATAGTGTACTTTGTGCATTCTGTGGCTCACCTGTAATGCGCCTTTTGTGGCCAACTCCTTCTCGCGCTTCTTGTGTTTGAGGGATCTGTCCCTCGCGCTCTCCAGCCCTTTTCTTTTCTTCTATTTCTTGCTATATTCCTCTCCACACTAAGAACTGCCACTGTGTCGAAGCTGCTCAATATTTTTTTTGTAGGCGATATTGTCGGTGCTCCGGGGTTGGACCTCACGCTTACGCTTCTCCCCAACTATGTCAAGAAATACAGCGTTGATCTTCTTCTGATCAATGGAGAGAACGTCACAGACGGGAAAGGCATCTCGGAAGAGCATGCCAAGAAGCTGTTCGATGCGGGCGCCCATGTCATCACCACCGGCAACCATGTTTGGGACCGATGGGACAGCAGAAAAGTCCTTGGAAGCGACCGGCGCATACTTCGCCCGCTGAACTACCCGCGTGAAAACGGCGGGAATGGATTCATTGTCGTGGATCTCGGAGAGAAGGGGAAAGCCGGCGTGCTGAACATCCAGGGGCGGGTCTATATGCAGCCCATTGATGACCCGTTTAAGACAGCCGATTGGGCTATAGGGAAGATCCACGAGGAGACCAGGGTCATCTTTGTGGATTTTCATGCTGATGCCACCGCGGAGAAAATGGCGATGGGTTGGCATCTCGATGGCAAAGTCACGGCATTGGTCGGCACCCACACCCATGCGCCGACTGCCGATGGCCGAATCCTCCCGCGGGGGACGGCGTACCAGACCGATGTAGGCATGACCGGGCCGTATGACTCCGTGCTTGGCATGAAGAAGGACCTGGCGATCAAGCGGCTGATGACATCAACCCCGCACAAATACGAAGTTGCAGCACACGATGTTCGGCTGGCAGCCGTCTACGTGCAGGCGGATCTCGAGTCGGGCAGGGCACTGAAGATGGAATCCATCGTCTTCCCGGCTTTCTCCTGAGGTCCATCCATCATTGATACGAGAGTGCTCCCATGTCCGCAACGCTGATCGACGGCAAGCCGATCTCTCTGGCAATCAAGGACGAAGCGAAGAAAGAGGCTGAGGAGCTCCTCAGAACGCGGGGAATCACCCCCGGCCTGGCGTTTATCCTGGTTGGTGACGATCCCGCTTCCGAGATTTACGTTCGGTCGAAAGGAAAGACCTGTGCCGAGATCGGATTCCACTCGGTGACCGAAACACGCCCTGTGGATACCTCGCAGGCAGAGGTTCTGGATCTCATCGCGCGGTTCAATGCCGATCCCTCCATCCATGGCATTCTTGTCCAGTTTCCTCTCCCGAAGCACATCGATGAAATGAAGGTGATCGAGGCGATCGATTACCGGAAAGACGTCGATGGTTTCCATCCGATCAATGTCGGAAGGCTCGTCATTGGCCGGCCGTGCCTCAGGCCCTGCACACCTGCAGGCATTCAAGAGATGCTGATCCGGAGCGGGAACGACCCCGGTGGACGTCACGTTGTGATTGTCGGCCGGAGCAATCTGGTGGGAAAACCGGTCCTGAACATACTGCTGCAGAAGCAACGCGGGGCGAATGCGGTCGCGACGATTGCACACACGGGGGCCAGGGATATCGCCCGGTATACCCGCGAGGCGGACATTGTCATTGCCGCCATCGGCCGGCCCGGCTTCATCACAGGCTCAATGCTGAAGCCGGGTTGCACGGTGATCGATGTGGGCATCAACAGGATCCCCGACCCAACGAAAAAGTCGGGCACACGGATCATCGGGGATGTGGAATTCACCTCGGCGTCTGAAGTAGCTGCCGCGATCACCCCTGTGCCCGGGGGGGTGGGGCTGATGACCATCGCGATGCTTATGAAGAACACGGTCCTGGCGGCCAGCGGAACACTTTACAGCTAGGGGCCTTCTTTGTTCTTCGAACCTGAGCCTCCTATGCTTGCGTATGCCTCTTCTTTTTGACAAATTGAGGATATTTTTCGGTGCATGCCACCGCGACCCTGCCCAGTGTCACCCCTCCGGCAGTCTTGATCACACGAACCTAACTTGCGAGGAAGTCTCATGACGATCCCCAAATTCAAGAACGAACCCTACATTGACTGGTCAAAACAGGCAAATTGCGACAAACAGGAAGCCGCACTTGCCAAGGTCCGTCGAGATTTTGGAAAAGAATACCCGATCGTTATCGGGAGTGAGCGGATTCTTACGGACCAAAAATTCAACTCCATTAATCCCTCCAATTCGTCAGAAGTGGTTGGAATCTTCCAAAAAGGGGACTCCGCCATAGCACACAAAGCTATGGATGTGGCCCTGGCAAAGTTCGAAGAGTGGAAAGACGTACCGCCGGCACGGCGGGCGGACTACCTCTTCAAGGCAGCGAGGGCAATGCGCAAGCGCCGTTTCGAACTGAACGCGGTGGAAATTCTGGAAGTGGGAAAGACCTGGCCGGAAGCCGATGCCGACGTCGCAGAGGCTATTGATTTCCTTGAATACTATGGCCGTGAAATGCTCCGCTATGCCGGCGAGCACCGGGTGGTGAAACTGCCCGGAGAGAAGGGAAGATTGGTCTACATTCCGCTCGGTGTTGGAGTAGTGATCCCCCCCTGGAACTTCCCGCTGGCGATCCTGACAGGCATGACGTCGGCAGCTATTGTCACCGGCAACACGGTGGTCCTGAAGCCCTCAAGCGATTCTCCGCTGACCGGATGGAAGTTCATGGAGATCATGGCGGAGGCAGGCCTTCCGGGAGGAGTCGTGAACTTCGTCTCGGGCCCCGGCGGAGCCGTCGGAGACACCCTCGTGGTGCATCCGAAGACACGCTTCGTTTCCTTTACCGGGTCCAAGGAGGTTGGCATTCACATCAACGAGGTTGCGGCGAAAGTGCAGCCGGGACAGATCTGGCTGAAGCGGGTGGTGGCAGAGATGGGTGGAAAAGACTCCATCATTGTGGATGA
>JAGDMJ010000338.1 GCA_017860555.1 Bacteroidota bacterium | reverse complement strand
GTACCCCCGTTCGCCGCCAACAGAACGCCGGCCCCGTTTCTTTCAACCAGGCCGGCATGGAGCGGAAGTCCTCCTGACTCCACTGCCCGCTGGTAGAACGGGAAAAGAGATTGCCACATTCTTGTAATGTCCAGATCTTGATCGTCCCCATCTCCCATCCAACAGATCACATCCGGTACACCGGGGTGAACCCAGAGCTGAAGTACCCCGAGGCTTTGGGGTTTCCATCCACTGCAGGGAAGACCCTCCGATACTTCCCGGGTAAGCCCGAATACCGGGTCTTGCCACCAATCGATGTCCGACCTGGCTCGCATGAAGATGAGTTTTGGACACCCGTTTGGTTCACAACGTTCGAGGTGCATAATTGAGGCCAGCTTTTGTACCCAGGGTTCGGTGCCTTGAGCAGCCACCATTTCCCATCCCTGGCCGTCAGCCAGCTTTAAGCGGTACCGTTGTTTCATTGTTGCCTCAAAACGGATTAGCCTCCGCACGCCAGAACCATGAGTTAGCCTGGCGAATTCCCAGACCCACAACCGCCTGCCCAGGACCCATAACCGCAAGCAGGAGAAGAAACACCGCCGGAACAACTGGAAGAGGCAGAATCCCCCAAGGAACTACAGGTAGGATAAGGGGAGCTTCCGTAGCAGCAGGGCTCGCCAACGCACGAGCCTGTGCAGCAACCATCGTAAGAACCGGAGTTTCCGGAATTGCAGCACGAGGTGGCCGTACGGCCGACGGTGCAAGCCCCGGCGGCAGACGACCCAGTGGCGCACGCTCCGTGGGCTGCCCGTTCTCCCCTCAGATCGACCAGCCTGGGAAGTTCATACTTGAACTTCACGGTCCCACCCCCGTTTCATCAGGGGAGCAGGAGTCCCCCTCCCTATTCCTGTCGCCGGGCCTGCAAGGAACCGACCTCTCCGGCCGCAGGTTCTGAAATCCGCGACAGCCACCGTCGCAGGCACCCTTCTTCCTTTCACCGCAACCGGCACAACCGTTCTCATATTTCGGCGTCGTATGGTTTATCTTCCTATGGAAATACGAGCGTACCTCGTCAAGGCTGCGGAAATGGTCCAGCGCCACGGCGTGGTCCGACAGAGGGAAGCACGGCCAGGCCTCGGGACCCGGCCCGATATCGATCATGAAGCAATCGCATGTGGAGCGGAACAGTTCCCCATCTTCCGCCTGGGCGCGCATCGCGCACCGGGGAAAAGAGTGGCAGTCCACTCCGTAGGAAACCTTGTTTTGCCGGAGAATCCGGAACCAGGACTGGAGAAGATCCATAAGCTCCGGATAACGATTCATGGGAATGTAGAGCGAATTATCCTTTCCGGGAACGGCAATCTGAAACTGTAAATGAGAAAACAGCGAGAACTTCATGATCAACCCGATCCGGTCAACAACCGCAAATGGATTCCCTTGATCAAGATCCCTTTCCGTGATCGTGTATCCCAACACGACCGGATGCCCTATGTGCTGGACGAAATAGTCTACCCGGCGCCTCTTCGCGGGTGAATAATGGAAATAGGATGTAGAGTTGAGAAGAAATGTCAGGGCCGGGAATCTCACGGCGGCGATCCGGTCCACCAACCTCTTCGCGCAGATCCCTGTCGTGCTGACGCTCACCGAGAACCCCCTGGACCGGAGCATTTCCAGAACATCTGTGAATCGCGAGTGAAGAAGGGGTTCACCTCCAAGCAGGATCATGTTCCCCGCACCGGAGGACACATAGAAATCGACGACAGACGCGAACTCGCTCAGCCCCAACTCGGAAATCCCCCGGGATCGGTATTCCGCCATCTTCGCCCGTGCGAAGCACCACTCACAGGAGTTCACACATTTCGCTGTCAGCATGACTGTAGGCATTGCTATAACCGTCCCTTATGCCTCCGCTTGTTCCAGGAGCATTCTCTCATTCCAGAAGTCCATCCCTCCCTGTCACACGGTTACCCTGCCCTCCCCCGGTCTTCCATGTATTGCGTCATCCGTATTCCGATGGAGCCCCGGATTGATCCGCGACGGCGGAAAGAGGCCCCGTGCTTTTGCCTCCTCGCAATACCAGTACCCCGCCCAGAGGTCCCTGTCTCGATAGTAGTTCTGGGCGATGCAGTTTCCCATGCACATCCCCTTCATGATACACTCGCCGCAGACCCTTTGGAGACGGCCGGGGAGCCCCTCGCGCAGCCTATTCAGTACGGGCGCGTTTTGCCAGACGTCGCTCAGAGTGTCTTTCGCCGCGTGGCCGAAGGTGAGCTCAGGGACTGTCGTGCCGATCCCACAGAGTGCGTAGCTGCCGTCGGCGAGGACCCCGATGATCCCCAGGATGGAACAGATTCCGCAGGAGCCCCTGTCGCCGAACATCTTTCCGAGGGGACGAAAGGCCATCGGGTGACTGTAGAAGAGAGGGATTCTGGAGGACCGTGAAAGGGTGTTTTCGACCCAGTCTCCCAGTGCCACGAGCATATCGATGCTGAGGGTCTCTCCTGCCTCGTGCATCTTCTCGCCGCGGGCTGTCGGCTGGACGAGATTGAACTTGACCGATGCGGCACCCAGGCGCTCAGCCATGCGCACCACTGCCTCCGTCTGTTCGAAATTCCGCTGCATGATCGTCATGATGACCTGCGGCCGTATCCCTGCTTCGACAAGATTGTGAATGCCTCGGAGAGCATCGTCAAAGGAACCCTCCACGCCCCGGACCCACTCGTGGGTTTGGGCGTCGGCGCCGTCGAGGCTGACAGCCACAAAACGATTTCCGCAACCGGCGATCCGCCGGGCCAAATCAGGCGTACAGAGCACGCCGTTCGTCTCGATATTCAGGTTAAGCTTCTCCTCGCGGACGATGTCGATCATCTCGTCGATCTGCGGGTGCAGCAGGGGCTCGCCGCCTGTAAGCTTTACTGAAGAAAGGCCCATGGGTCTTCCTTGAGAAAGAATGGAACGAAACAGATGGACGTCCAGTCCTGGATAGTGTCTCCTTTTCCCCTGGAATTTGGGCTCAATCCAGCAATGGCGGCAGCAGAGGTTGCAGCCCTCTGTCAGGTAGAAGTAGATGGTTCCCAGCGGATAGCCACGCATCTTTGTTTCTTTGTTGACGAACCGATTCAGCACGTTGCCCCCTGTCTCGCTTGATTTTGCAGGAGTCCCCGCTCCGGCAGACTGCCTCCATCGCGCAGGAAATTTCGAAGGCAGGAATCCGGAGCCGGGTGCTCGTCCTTGCCCGTGAGGGTGTAGGCAACCCCGGGACAGCTCCCAGCGCAGTAGTTGAGGTATTCGCACCCCTCACAAAAGCCAAATCTGCTCAGTGGAATAAGGTGACGGTTCCGCAGCGCCTTCAACCGGGAGTGGTCCTGCCATACACTCTGGAGGCTGTTCTCATTGATGCGGCCCAGTTCGATGTGGGAAAGCATGGTGCAGGGCGTAATGACCCCGTCGGGCCGAACGGCAAGTGAGTCTTTGGCCACGCCGCAGCCAGAGAGAAATCCCCTCCCAGGCATGGACTGCAGGCCCTGCTGCCTTGCCGCTTCCATCTCCAGCCAGCCTCGCGCCTCGGCCAAGGGACCTGCCGCGGCACTGATACGCCCGTTGTATCTTGATGTCAGCTTAAGGAGTGCTTCCATGGCCAGCGTTCGCTCTTCCGCAGTGAGCTGGACCTGCTGTGCGTTTTTTCGGCAGAGACCGAGATGGGAGGCGGAATTGGTGGAGAAGTTAGGGAGCGCCAGATCTTCCAGAAGGAGTTTTGCTACGCCTTCCAGATCGCGCACATTCTTCCTGTGGATGGTTACCCGGATGGCTACAGGCACACCATGCCTCCTGAGGGCCCTGATACCATTGACAGCCCTGACAAAGCTCCCCTGGCCCCGACAGGCATCATGGGTGATAGGGACAGACCCGTCTATGGAAACCTGTACGTAGTCGCACCGCTTCGTGGAAGCCAGATAAGCCGCGATCTCGTCGCTGATCAGTGTTCCGTTGCTGAGGAGCGAAAAACGCATGCGGTTCTTCACGATGCCGTCGATAAATTCTCTCAGGTCCTCGCGGATGAAGGGCTCGCCGCCCGCAAGGGTAAGGCGCATGACCGCACAGCGTCTGAGTTCGTCGAAGAATCGGAACCACTCCTCCAGGGAAAGGTCTGTCCCCGCGTCCTCAGCGCTCTCGAAGTGGTAGCAGTATTGGCACCGCAGGTTGCAGCGGTTGGTGATGGCGATATCCATGCTTTTCGGGGTCTTCATGAGTTGCATAACATCACTTCGTCTATCTGCTATCTGCACACGAGGTTCTGCGTTCGTTCCGTTTCGTATCCGACAAGCCCCAGGTTCACGAGGGACTGGATGAAATCTCCGATATGTTTCGGGACATCTTCCGGGACGCCGTCTGCCGCG
>JAGDMJ010000337.1 GCA_017860555.1 Bacteroidota bacterium | reverse complement strand
TTTTCACCGATGGTCAGCCACACAGGACAAACCGCGGGGAACGAGTACATGTCACAGGCAGACTCCCGGGATGCCCCGGTTGCCGCAGGGGCCCTGTTGACCAGTGGATTATTAACCCGGATCTCGATCGGAGCGGCGTGTCGCGCCCTGACCGGACCAACGCCAGGATCCCAATCGCAGCTCCGCGCCAGGTCATAAGGGGGCCTCGATGGAAGACTGACTCCACCTGTCAGATCATTCAGGGGCAGCTGCCTGCTCATTTCACGACCCTCGTCTGCATGAGAAGATTCCCTTCCATCCTGACCGCGGACGGGCTGTCTGAGTGGAACGGAACAATCGCATGGGAACAATCATTTGAGAGAAGAGCAATCGACTCCGATTTGCCGGAGACGGAAAGGAAGCAGGCGACTGGACTCAAGGCTGCGGAACCCAGGACGGTTGCGCGCCGGACATCGGTAAACCGGAGAAGCGACTCCATGCCTTTCCACCCTTCTGCCCGCAGCGCGGAAATGGTCAGCCCTGCGACATCCGATGCGACAATTGCAGGCCGGAGATCGGGAGCGGAAGACCGGAGCGTGACGTTCGTGAGGTCCACATCATCTACATGACGGAGATAGAACCCGTATGCCGGAAGAGATCCCCAGCGGGTCCCCTCAGGGTACTGGTCAACCGCTTCATCCGGTTCGCTGGCGGCATCGGCTTTCGTCCCACCCCCCGGAAACGTTACAGCGACATTGTGGAGCCGGATTCCCCTGGCAGGGTGTCCGGGAATCCCCGATATGGAGCACCCGGTTGGGCCACCGGCAACCGCGGTGATATCGCTGATCGAAATCTCCCGGACCGTTCCCACTGCTGGATGTGCCGCGTCGGGAACATGTTTCCTGGCTCTGTTACCCAGCCTGACAAAGATCGGCACCTGCGGTCCTTCAATGACGCAGTTGCTCACCGAAATCCTCTCCAGCATGCCGCCGTCCACCGTGGCCAGCGTGATCCCGCTGATACCCGAAGGATAGCCGATGGTTGCTTTCCGGTTCGCTGAGGGAGCAATCACAATATTCGAGATCGCAATATTTCTGAAGCCGCCTGTGGACTCCGTGCCGGTCTTTATCGCATTGCAGTGGCTGCTGATGATGCAGTTTGTGATGGTGATATTCTCAGTAATCCGTGGAGAGGTGCTCTTCAGCGTTATCGCATCGTCTTCCGTGTCACCGACACAATCAGAAACCACGACATTTCTGCACCCGTCGATGTCCATCATGTCATTGTTCTGATTCGCGTGATTCCAGACTCGGATACCGCGGATCATGAGGCCGTCACAGGCAAGATAGTGCTGCATCCACATGGCGGAATTCCGGAGGGTTACGCCGGTTACCGTGATGTTTCGGCATTCGACGAACCGAAGTACAAACGGGCGATTCATATAGCGCGCCGGCTTCTCTTTGGTTGTGACGGGGAATGCGCTCCCTTGGCCGTCGATGGTTCCTTCACCCCGAATCGTGATATTCGACTTACCTTCGGCATAGAAGAGACTATATTTCAGAAAGAGGTCGTTATACGACTTGAGCGCTGGCCGCCGTTCGACATAGTCCTCCAGGCGGGGGCTTCCCAGAATCACCGCACCCTGCTGGATTTGGATTGCAACGTCGCTGCCCAGGTCAATGGAACCGGTGAGGTACTTCCCCGCAGGGAAGAGGACTGTGCCGCCTCCCACCGAACATGAGTCAACCACCCTCTGGATAGCGGCCCCGTCGTTTGCGATGCCGTCTCCCGTGGCACCGAACTCACGGACGTTGAACACCCGATCCGTTTCTCTCTGAGCCCGGGCAGGCAAGACTGCAAGCAGAAGGAGGAGGAGAAATGAAGAGACTGGTCTCATACTCAATATTCCTCGGGAGCTGTACCTAATGTTTTCAACCTGGATGCCGATTGAGCTGCATTCCCCAGCGCCTTGCGATCCGGCCTCACTATTACGATGAGCGATCCTTCCGAGTATGTCGACACCATCATAGATCCTTCGTCAGATTTTCCTGAGCACGCCAGCGCCGCTCTCCCTGGTATTTCGCACCAGCAGGAACGTCAGGACAGCACCGGCGGCGGGAATGATACTTGCCGCAATCAAGATTGGCTCAAAGGAGTATCGGTCCGAGATCCACCCGATCAAGAACGTGGAGATGATCGTCAGAATCCCAGCCGCCGTTCCGCTCAGGCCACTGACGGTCGCCACCGAGGAACTCCGGTACATATCCGACGGAAGGACGAGTGCGATCGTGCTGTACGCGGCATAGGCAAACGTCGAGACGGCAAAGAGGCCGGCAATGGCGAAGAGGCCGGTCAGGTAAATTGTCGGGATCAGCGTCGTCATCCCGATGGCGCCAAAGAGAACCACCGCTTTTCGTGCCCTGCCGACCCCCCATCCCTTTCGGATCAGCCAGCTTGAAAATCCGCCCCCCGCAAAATTCCCGAGATCTGCCGCGACAAAGGGAATCCAGAAGGCGATGAGCGTTGCCTCCGGATTGAACCCTTTTGACACGAGGTAGATCATGAACCAGTCCGCGATGAAGAACCAGACCGGGTCGGTGAATGCGCGCGCGATGATCACCCCCCAGGTCTGCCTCATTCCCAGAAGCTTCCAGATGCCGGGACGTTCTTCTCCGGCATCGGGCTCTGACGCCGATTCCTCGCGGTCGGCAAGGATCATCTCTCGTTCCTCTGGGCTGATCCTCGGGTGTACCTCGGGAGGGTGATACAGGGACCTCCAGAGGATGATCCAGAGGAAACCGAGGGAACCGGTGAGAATGAACGCCGGGCGCCAGTCGCCGAAGGTGGAGTAGAGCCCGATAACGAGCGCCGGGGCAATTGCTGCTCCGATGGAGGAACCGCTATCGAAGAGTGCGACCGCCCAACCACGCTCTTTGCGCGGAAACCACTCTGCCACCGCCTTGGTCGCGGCAGGCCAATTCGCCGATTCTCCCAGTCCAAGGAAGAATCGAAAGAAAGCGAAGCTCCGCAGCCCGCCTGCGAAGGATGACAGCATCGCAACGAGCGAGTAAAATGCGACGGTAACAGTCAACCCCAGCCGCGTCCCGAGGCGATCCATCAACCTCCCAAGGGCAGTCTGTCCGATGGCATACGCGACACGGAAGGAGACCACAATCATTGCATAATCCTCATTCGTCCACTGATACTCTCTCTTCAGGAATGGCACCAGGACGGAGAGCGTTTGCCGGTCGATATAATTGATAACCGTAGATGCAAACAGCGCAGCGCCGATCCACCAACGAAGACGGTGGATGGGAGGGCGGGGGGCGGGGGGCGGTCTTCGCCTCATTTCGCATCCTGCTGCGTCGCGGGATATTTGTGCCGGTAGTATGCAGCGAGGAATCTTAGTCCGAACGATGTCCCTAGGTCCCGCTGGACCACTCTCATCCCTGCTTTCTTCGCCCTCGCCCGGAGGTTGTAGACCCCTCCGGCTAGATTCGGGTCAGGATGGTTTGTGGAAAAGCGACTCTGCATGACCCAGCTGAAGGAATTCTCGATATTCCCCCGGAATTCTTCTCCCACACCAAGTTCCAGGAGCCGAAGCCAGAGCATCCCCGCGAATGCCACCGTGGAACCGGAGGGAGAGCTCTCGACTGATCTCCCGTTGAGGAAATTGTCGTAGAAGATCGTTCCGTCCTTACGCTGGTACTTCGTGTACCAGCGGAGTGTCTGCACGGCCGCATCGAGAAATTCCCGCCGCCGGGTCACTTCATACCCCTTCATCAGAGACTCGGCGTACCAGAGATTGAAGCGAGGATGGAAGCTTCCTGTCTCCCTGTCGTTCGGGGTGAACTCCATCCAGAGCCCTTCAGGGCTCTGCTTCTGCACAAGACCCTCGCAAAGGTCAACAAAGATTCTGAGGTACGATGAATCTCCGGTGTGGCGGAACATGTCAAGGAACAGATATCCTTCGTTGTTCGGGCGGGCGAGATCGGTGAGAACCTGCACCTGTTTGTCTGCCCAAAACGGACTCCTTGCTTTCTGCACTTCACCCGTGACCGGATCGACAGCATCGTAGAAGATGCGTTCGCCGGGGACGTACATATGGTTCATCATCCATCGTCCCGCTTCCGTCGCCACGTCAGCGTATCTGCGGTCGCCGGTCATGCGGGAAAGCTCGAAGATGCCGTTCGTCCCGTCCGATACGGTGGCGAAAATAATCGCATTGATCCCGGCTCCGTGAATAGCACGAAGCATGCCGGTCAGCACCGGGTGATCGCGGATTTGCAGGCCGATCCACCATGTGCCGGCGCGTTTGGCTGCCACAAGGTAGAGGGTATCCCTTGTGAGATCGTACGCCTCAAGGAGCCCGTAGATGATCTGCCCTGTGTGCCAAGC
>JAGDMJ010000336.1 GCA_017860555.1 Bacteroidota bacterium | reverse complement strand
GCGCTGGTATACAGTTCCGAGGTCGCCTCCGAGAATTCATTGGCGATAACGCTCGCCATCGAGTAACCCGGATCGAGTAAGGACCAGGATATCGAAGGTCTGTTGCCGATCACCATTGTCACCGCCATCGTCTCGCCGACGGCTCTCCCCAGCCCGAGCAGCGTAGCTCCGAGGATTCCCGATTTCGCCGCTGCAAAAATGATTTTCACAGTCTCCCACCGGGTGGCACCCAGGGCAAGCGCGGCTTCCCGCTGACTTTCCGGAATCGCACGAAGCACATCTCGCGATATTGATGTGATGATGGGGAGGACCATGATAGCCAGGACCAGGACCGCAGCCAGCATGCCAAATCCGTACGGGGCTCCCTTGAAAAAAGGCAAGTATCCCAGCGACTGTTTCAAGAATGGTTCGACCGACGTCCGCAGGAGGGGGACCAGAACGAAGATGCCCCAGAGACCATACACGATACTCGGGATAGCGGCGAGCAGCTCCACAACAAAAGATACCGGGCGCTCCAGCCACGGGGGAGCGATCTCGGAGAGGAAGATGGCAACACCAAGCCCAAGCGGCAGCGCGATGACTAGTGCCAGCAATGATGAGAACAACGTTCCAAAAATGAAAGGCAGGGCCCCGAATTCATCTCGCACGGGGTCCCATGCGGAGTTCGTGAGAAATGCCCATCCGAATTTGTCGATGGAAGGCCCGGACTGCCTGTACATTTCCAGGGCCATGAAAAAGACGAGCAAAAAGACCAGAAGGGCAAAGAACATCGTGAGATTCTTGAACACCAGATCGCCGAAGTTCCGCCTTTTGCCTTTTGTGAGAAGCTTCAAGCGCACAGAAGGTGGAGAGAGCAAAGCCGCCCCTCCACCTTCTTGCGCTCGAATCTCATCGCCGCTTTCTTTGTTGCCGCGAACGATCACATACCTCCTTGCATTACTTTGTGGCAACGATGCCGCTGGCTTTCTTTTCGCACATCTTTATAACCGGCTTGGGCAGCGGAGCGTAATACAGATCTTTGGCGTATGATTGGCCTTCGCTGAACGCCCAGCTCAGAAACTTCACCATCGCCGCGGATTTCTCAGTGTCCTTCCCATTTTTGTAGACAAGGAGCCATGTAAAGCCCGAGATCGGGTAAGAGTCGTTTCCATCAGCGTCGGTGATCGATACGCGAAGGTCCTCCGGCAGAGTCGCGATCGAACCGGCCGCGGCAGCGGATACCGCATCAAACGTCGGTTCGACGAATTTACCCGCCTTGTTCCGCAACGACGCGTAAGGGATGTTGTTCTTCACCGCATACGCCATCTCTACATACCCTATCGATCCTTCCGACTGCTTCACAAGCCCGGCCACTCCTTCATTTCCCTTCCCACCCAGCCCCACGGGCCAGCGCACAGACGTCCCTCGTCCGACCTTCTGCTCCCATGCCTTACTGACTTTGGTGAGGTAATCGGTGAAGATGTTGGTTGTGCCGCTTCCATCGGAGCGATGTGCAACGATGATCGCTTCGTCGGGGAGAGACATGCCCGGGTTACTTTCGGCGATCTTCGGATCGTTCCATTGGGTGATCTCACCAAGGAAGATCCCCGCGAGGGCGTCCTGCGTCAGCTTCAGCCCTTTTCCCGTGCCCGGAACGTTGTAGACAACAACGACCGCGCCCATTACGGTCGGGATGTGCAGCACATCCAAGCCCTGCTTCTGTTTCACTTCCTTCAGCTGTTCATCAGTCATCGGAGCATCGGTGGCGCCGAAGTCAACAGTCCCTTCAATGACCTGCTTGATCCCTCCGCCGCTGCCGATCGACTGATAGTTGAATTGCACGCCGGTCTTTTTGCTGTATACGTCGAACCACTTTGAGTAGATGACGTAGGGGAACGTGGCTCCGGCGCCGTTGAGTTTCAATTGAGCAAATGCGGGGAGTGCGGTTACGATCAGCAAAGCCGCCGTAAGCATCCATACTCCGCTTTTTTGTTTCATCTGCATGCCTTTCATACGTTGAAGAAGATTTTTGTCTGCAATGTTTCGCTGTCGATCACTGGAAGAAATAGGCAAACGTGAACCGCCCGGTGACAGACGGATCATATGCCACGCCATTGGGAACGGCTTCGTATGTCTCGACCTGCACGTTCGGCATAAGGTGAACATTCTTGGTCGGCTTCCAGACAAACGCCCCCAGGATATAGTTACGCGCGTCACCTTTGATTTTTGCATCGGTGTTGGGATCAAGGAAGTCAAACCTCCCGACCACCGCTATATCGGGCTGGAAGTTCACGGTCGCCCAGACCGAAATGCCCGTTGCGTTCCGGTTCTTATACGCCGTTTCGCCGGCCGGGACATATTCGTTCATTGCGGTCACCATGAATCCTTCAAGCCCTATAGAGAACTTGTCTGCCTCGTTGTACCCCACGAAAGCGTCGTATGTCATCACCCCGTTGGACATCGTCTCCTTTGGAACATCGGTGCTGAACTGGTTCGTCTTCGCCGCACGCGCCGCGTAGTCGCCATAGGCCATGACCTGGAGGTTCTTGATTGGCCTCAGATGAACGCCAAGGTAGTATCGCTTGTATTTGTCATTCTCCGGCCTGTTGCCGCTGCCGTTGGCAACAAGCGCCCAGTAACTGAAAACCCCCGCGGTGTCAACTTTCCCACGCAGCGCGAGTCCAAGGTCGCGCGATGGAGCGACACCCCTTAAGTCCACGATGGTTTTTTCGAGCGACCGATAGCCCCAGGCGGCTTCCACGATCTCGATGGCCGGGGTCGGCTGAAGACCAAAAACCAGATCGCTTCCTCGAAACAGGTTTTTCCAACGCAGGAATGCGTCTTTCACAAACACGCTGACCTTCCCATCCGTGGTCTGTGCAACCTGGTCGGCTTCCAGCCGGAACCTTCCCGAGAATTGCTCCGAAATGTCATGATCGTACGTGAAGTAGATTCTCCGGAACTGAAAACCCTGCAGGGATTTTTCCCCGGTCAAAGCGGAATTGGGAAGGGCAGTCCTCGCGAATGCCGTATCACGTGCAATATTGTAGAAATAGTCGCCATACATCAAGCCGCTGATCTTCCCCTGCGTCCAAGCCCCACTTGTGCCTATCAGCAGCGTCAGAAGCAGTGCCGAGATTCGTTTCAATAAAGTTTCCTGATAGTTTGTCTAAAATTGAGGGTTGTGCAGCCCACAAAACAGGCTCTTGCCCTCGGAACACGCAAGGATACCGAATATTTGTGACTTTAGTGTTATCATAGTGTTAGGAAATTGTTAAGTGTACCCTGGAAGGATATAGCGTCTTTCGGGGCGGAATACGCAGAAAAGGTGTTATCTGACGACCAGGTCAAAGCTTCGAGAAAGCCCGGGACGCTGGAAGGGGAGGAACTGTATGCCCCCACACACACGTTACGGATTTCCCGGTCCAAGCAGTTCAGAGACCAGGAAGGGAATAGAGGTGATCTAGATAAGCTTTTCTCCGCTTCTGATCGGGTACCCCCGCAGAAATTCCGCGGCCGTCATGCGTCGGCGCCCTTCTTGTTGGAGCTCAATGAGGCACAAACCACCCTCTGAAGCTGCCACAGTGACCTCTTCTCCATCGATTTCAACCTCCCCGGGCATGCGGGATCCTGGCGCATCAACGACGCGTGTCCGATAAACCTTCAGGATTTTCTCGCGGTGTTCCGTAAAAGCAGCAGGGTAGGGAGAGAGACCGCGGACAAAGTTGTGGATTCTTTCTGCCGGTTGATTCCATCGAATTCGGCAATCGTCCTTGAAGATCTTCGGCGCCCTGGATGCCAGAGAATTATCCTGCCGGCTGATATCCATCCCCCCCTCCTCGATCTTCCGAACTGTCTCCAGAACCGCCTGAGCGCCAAGCATGGCAAGCTTGTCATGGATTGTCCCGGCATTGTCGTCAGGACCGATGGGGATGCTGCGCTGCAGAACGATGCCGCCGGTATCGACCTTGTCTTCCAGGAGGAAGGTCGTCACGCCGGTTTCGTTCTCTCCGTTGATGATCGCCCAATTGATCGGCGCGGCCCCGCGATACTTCGGCAGAAGAGAGGCATGCAGATTGAAGGCTGCCAGCCGTGGAATAGTGTAGATTTCCCTGGGCAGGATGCGGAACGCTACGACAACGATCATGTCGGGGGCGATCTCTTTCAAACGGGCGACAAGACCGGGATCATCAAGCTGTTCGGGTTGGAGAACCGGGATGCCGGCTTCGACGGCGAGTTTCTTGACAGGTGTGGGAGAGAATTCCTGTCCTCTTCCGCGGGGCTTATCAGGTGCGGTAACAACGGCGGGAACCGGGTAACGATTCCTGATGAGGATTTCCAGACTGGGGACGGCGAACTCGGGGGTCCCCATAAAGACAAGGCGCGTTGCCGGAGAGTTCATCAACGCATG
>JAGDMJ010000335.1 GCA_017860555.1 Bacteroidota bacterium | reverse complement strand
TCTGCCATCCCGATCGGTTTCGGCGTACATGGGAACTATGCAAGCCTGAACGTTCCCGAGCCGTTGAAGCCGGCCTATGGAGCCGGGTTTGGGGGAGGGGCACACGTCGACTTTCGCTTTGGCGTAGCGACAGTCCGGGTAAACGGTGACTACATTTCGTTCGGGTTGGACCAGGACGCCTATCGAGATCTTCTGTTCAACGCATCCGGCGGGGAGGCTGCGGGGATCGTCAAGTCGGCGATTGGAGTGGACGGAGGACGCATCAGCATTCTTTCGTTCGGTGCCAATGGAAAGTTCAACCTGCCGAACAAGGGAGTCTCCCCGTATGCTATTGTGGGGCTCGGAAGTGCGACCCTCAGCATGAGCGACCTCAGCGTTACCTATCAGGCTGCGCCCGTTCCCGGCGTCTCTGCCGCCGAAACGGTAACGAAGTTCATGGTCAATGCCGGCGCTGGAGTGGACTTCCCTCTGGGGACAGTGGCGCTCTTCGTCGAAGTGAAATATACCTGGATCTTCACGGAGGAAGAAAAGAGCACGTATTTCCCGGTGACGGTGGGAGTGACGTTCTAGGTGCCAGACAAATGCCAACCTCGCACTCGTTGCATCTGTGTTTCCTGCAATAGAGAGTATAGAGTTGCACTGCTCCCTGTTGAAGGAATGCGGAACGCAGGGGAAGGCGGTCGTGAAGCAGGTCGCGTGTCAGAAGGAGTGTGAGGGAATTTGGCGGAGAAGGAGGGATCTCCGAGAGCAACTTCTTTGCGGAGTCTTGAACGGTCCCGTTCCTGAAGATGCGCGCATAGAGGAGGGTGATCGGAATAACCGCGTTGACGAGGATCTCATTGACGCGGTCTTTTCCGAGCGAAGCTCCCCATGTGCCGGCCAGGCCACGGAAGTGATAGTGCCTTTGCCAGAAGTGGTCCGCCTCAAAGCCGAACATCTCATGCAGTTTTTTCCTTCTCTCGCCCGTGGAGCAATCCACCCCGTTGAAGAACCCGATCATCCGGCGAAATCCGTCCTCCCCGAAAAGTCGTGGCAGGAGATAGCAGAAGGCCGCGAGCCGCGCCGTTGGAAAATTCCCGGGACGGAGCCGGAAGAAGAGCCAATCGGCCTCATGCAACACCGGGATGCGGAAAAGCGGGTGGAGGGCTTTCCACCGGCGCCGCAGTCCGCGGACATATACGCGGCTCTCTTTCTCGGGAAGCTTTCGCGAAGAAGGGAGAAGGCCTGCTGCTCCGAACAGGAGTGCCATCATGGTCTCGGTGTCTTCCAGGGGGTAGCGCTTGAGCCTCGCCAGGGTCATTGACCGGGACAGTGCGGCAAACGGCTTTCTGTTCTTCGCGTAACCAAGACATTCCATGATCCCTTCATAGAACAGTTGCTCCCAGAGGTCCCGGTTGGCGAAGTCGCGACGGGTGAACTCCGGGTGTGGAGGGGGAATCTGGGCAGGGTCACCGTAGTACCGGGGATACGGCTCGCGCACGATCCCTCGTCGCTCGTCCGCTAGTTGCTGCAACCGCTCGTGAAACCGGCGGATCTTCAGCTCGAGGCGCTCTCTGGCAAGGTAAGCCAGCAAAGGTTTCATGCGCTCGTGCGGAAACTGGCCGGAAACAGACGCACAGGGAAGCCTGACTCCCGATGTGGGTGCCGGGCCGTGCAGCAGCTGTTCCCAGGCCAGACGAAGCTCATGATCGAGGTACGGGTCAAGCACGAGCAACGGGATGGCCCGGCGACTAACCGTGCATGCCGGCGGCAGCGACGGGTCAGCCGCCATGACAACGTGCAGAATGACCTTATTATAGTGAGGATCAATGGCATGGTTGTGCGACCTCCAGGAGGCAGCGTCCCGGTGCAACTCGACGTCGCCGCAGTACGTTATGTGATTGATGCGGATGCGCGCGTTTTTGAAATCCGGGCCGCCATCATGGTTCGCTTTCCCGGGTGACAGGATCAGCACCGGTCTTCCGTCGGCCGTTTGAAGATTCGTCGCCGTGAAACGCTGGTGCTGCCAGATGTGCCGGATGAAATGCTCCGGCATGTTGGTGGGGAAGCCCAATGGACGTTAATCGATGGACGACAAAGGTGGCCCTATTGTTAATACAATCATAGTGGGCAATTTACGAGGGGGTGCGAAGATTTCTTCTGCGGGCAAAAGGCCCGGTGGGAAACAACGGCTTGTCGCAAATCGGGTTGGTGAACGACAAGCCCTTTTGGGATATTCGAGATTCCGGTCCCGAATCCCCGGCGCCTATTTCCTGTATTCATTCATTTCGTCTCGCATCGCCAAGGCCGCCTCGCGCGCCGCGGAGGCGAACTTCTCCCCGCCGGAGGCATAGATGATGCTCCGGCTGGCGTTGATGACGGCGAGCTCCCCGTTCTTGTCGCACCCGTATTGTATGGCAAGCTTGAGGTCTCCCCCCTGGGCACCGACTCCGGGGATCAAGATCGGCATATCCGGCACCATTCTCCTGATTCGCTGCAACTCCTTCGGCCTTGTGGCGCCAACCACCAGCCCGATGTTCTTCAAGGTATTCCACTTTTTCGCACGGGCAACAACATGCTCGTAGAGCGGCCTGCCGCTCACTTTCAGGTACTGAAAATCCTTTGCCCCCGGGTTGGAGGTGAGCGCCAGGACGAACGCCCCCTGTGCACGGTTCTTTATGAACGGCCGAACAGAGTCTTCGCCCATGTACGGGTTCACCGTGCATGCCGCAAATTCATAGTCGTCCACGATCAACTTGGCATACATCTCCGCTGAATTCCCGATGTCGCCCCGCTTCGCATCGCCGATTGTAACGATCTCTTCCGGGATCCTGGCCAGTGTCTGGTGCACGGTGTACCAGCCATGCTCTCCCGTGGACTCATAGAAGGCGAGGTTGATCTTGTAGGCGCAGACCAGGTCCTTTGTCGCATCGATGATGCGTCGGTTGAATTCGTAGACCGGGTCTCCGTATTCAAACAGGAATTCCGGGACCTTGTTGATGTCGGTGTCGAGGCCGATGCACAGGAGAGATTTATGCTTGCGCTGGATCTTCCGGAGTCGTTGCACGAAGTTCATGGAGGCGCCTGCTCGGTTATGATCTTGGAGACTGAGTCGTCATTGGATATCTGTTCGTCGATGTTCGCCATTCACCGGGGTGACGATGGCGTTGCACACCGCGGCGCGCTGTCCCCCTTGAACGACAGGAGCGTCTCGTTCGCATCGGCGACCGAGAGAAGGATAATGCGTCCATGTCGCGCAATGAGCAAGAGTCCTTCCCCGGGCGGCCACCAGGGCTGGACATTATCATCAGCTATCGTTGACACGCGGCGGATGTTCTGTCCATCCGGGGTCATGGTAAAGATCCGGAATCGTCCTTCCTGGTTCGATGCGAAGGCGACCGTTGCGCCATCGGGAGAAAGCGCGGGATCCATGCTGTTGTGTTCGAGCGATGTCAGGATACGCACCTCTCCCCCCGGCAGGGCGACGGAGGCAATGGCGCGTCGACCATGCTCGGTGACGGTCATCAGAGCGGTGTGGCCGTCATTTGCCATGACCGGTGTGTCCTTCACGAGGCTGTCGCGCGTCAGACGTTCCACGCCCGAGCCGTCCGGGTTCATCAGATAGAGTTCCCCGTTGATCGCATCCCGTGTCGATACAAAGAGAACCTTCCTGCCCCCCATCGCCCAGCACGGAGCGCTGTTTGCACCCTGTCCCCCCGTGAGCACACCCGGTTCTCCTCCCCTGGTTCTCACGGAATAGATCTCCCAGTTGCCGCTCCGGTCGGAAGCGAACAGGATCGTGGTATCGTCAGGAGAGAGGGAAGGGGAGATATCGTTCGAGGGGGAATTGGTGATGCGCCGCTGACCGGTGCCATCCATGTCCATCACATAGATCTCGAAGTTGCCATCGCGGCTGGACTGGAACGCAATAAGCCGTGGAAGGGCGGGGTCCTCATGTGAGCAACCGGACAGGAGCATCAGGAATGCGGTAGCTATGGGCGCACGTTTCATGCTGGCAAAGATACGGCAAAACGCATGGAGAAGCAACGAGAAGCACCGTTCTACGTTGAGGTGGACGGCAGTGCTACGCCTTCCGCGCATCCATCCTTTTCGTTACCGCCGCATACATGTACAGCGCCAGCGCCGAGACAAGGCCAATGGCCGCGAAGTAGAACCAGATGTAATTCGCCTGGTCGTATGCGGTGAGCGCTTGCTCCGGAGTGAGCGTCTTTGGATCGGGGCAATAGGCCTCCAGCAAATACCCGGAGATCCCGAAGCCCAGGATGGAGGAAAAAAAGGAGTGCAGATGCCCGAAACCCAGATAGAGCCCTTCTTCCCCCTTGGGAGCCTGGAGCGAAAAGAACTCGAGGTAGCGGGGTGAGATGAACGACTCGGCCAGTGCCTGGATCACGATGCCGCCGAT
>JAGDMJ010000334.1 GCA_017860555.1 Bacteroidota bacterium | reverse complement strand
TGCGCCAGTGCTTTGGCGATCTCAGCGATTTGGTTTTCGCGCGTACTGAATGATGTCTTTTTGGAAAGGCCCATAGTCTTATATCGTAATATAACGATAAATGTTTCACAATGTCAAATCCGAGAACTGGCTTATTGAGCAAGGGACGGGAGGCAGATCGGAGCGGAGAGTGCGCGCGGTCAACGGCGACCTCCCTTAGCTCCCCCCCCAACACGGAACAATCTCATTGAACTCAACGTTTTCCGCGTTAGTCTGCGGGACATTTGAATACTCACGCTTGTGCCACGGAAGTGAAAATGTGACATGGACCGACACATACCACCCACTGCCGACGCCACCTCCGTAGGCGGACCTTCGGACACCAGACGAGTGATCTTCGCTTCTTCTGTCGGGACACTTTTTGAGTGGTACGATTTCTATCTCTATGGCAGTCTCGCCACTTTTTTTGGAGAACTCTTCTTCCCCAAGGGGCATGAGACCGCCGCGTTTCTTGCAAGCCTGGCCACGTTCGGCGCAGGTTTTGCAGTCCGCCCTTTCGGCGCTATCATCTTCGGGCGGATTGGAGATCTTGTGGGACGGAAGTACACCTTCCTCATTACTATTGTCATTATGGGGTTTGCCACCACGCTCATCGGTTTGCTCCCGACCTATGAGAGCATCGGAATCCTGGCCCCCATCCTCCTTGTAACGCTGCGGCTCGCGCAGGGACTGGCTCTCGGCGGAGAGTACGGGGGCGCGGCAACATACGTCGCTGAACATGCGCCGCTCGGGAAGCGAGGGCTTTTTACGAGCTGGATTCAGACGACTGCTACCATCGGGTTCTTTGTTTCGCTCGCCGTCATACTCTCTACCCGCCTCTCTCTTGGTGAAAAGGAATTCCGAGAGTTCGGTTGGCGTATCCCATTTCTGGCTTCGTTCGTGCTCCTCGCAGTTTCCGTTTATATCCGCCTCAAGCTGAAAGAATCTCCTTTGTTTGTCAAGCTGAAAGCAAAAGGAAAGCTTTCAAAGAATCCCCTCAAAGACAGCTTTGGCAACAAGGTCAATCTGAAGTATGTCCTCCTGGCACTCTTTGGCGCGACAGCGGGACAGGGCGTTGTCTGGTACGCGGGACAATTTTACGCACTCTTCTTTCTTCAGAATACACTCAAGATCGATTTCGTGACGTCCTATACGCTTGTCGCGATCGCACTTGCCTTAGGCACTCCCCTGTTCCTCGCTGCAGGGTTTCTCTCCGATCAGATCGGGCGAAAAAAAGTCATGATGACGGGATGTCTCCTTGCCGCGCTCACCTATTATCCTGTCTTCAAAGGGCTCACACACTATGGAAATCCTGAGCTCGAAGCGGCAATGGACTCCCACCCTATTGTTGTCCGATACGATCATAGGGCTGGAGCCGAAATTGAGCAGCTGCTTGCGGCGGCACGTGAGTCCCTGAACAAAAAGGGATACTCCTTCACCACGGAGCGAACGACGACCGTGCCGGGAGTGACAATGGACGTTGGCGCGATCCCGGCCGGGGCATTCTCGGATTCCGCATGGACGGCGGCACTGACGAAAGCCGGCTATCCAATAAGGGCTGACCCTTCAAAGATAAACCATTTCATCGTAGTGGCCCTCCTGACGCTACTCATGGTTTACGTCTGCATGGTCTACGGGCCGATCGCGGCATTTCTTGTGGAACTCTTCCCGACAAAGATCCGCTATACTTCCATGTCGCTACCATATCATCTTGGCAACGGGTGGTTCGGTGGATTTCTTCCGCTCATCGCGGCGTCCATCACGGTCTCCACGGGGAACATGTATGCCGGACTCTGGTACCCGATTGCCGTTGCCGTGATGACGTTTCTGGTGGGGTCAACAATGATCAAGGAGCCGAAGGACCGGAACCTCGCATATGATGCCGATGAGGATGTCCCGATTTGACGACAATTGTTGAATTGGAAAGAATGAAGCCTCATCCCGCTTCTTGCCTGTTCCCCGGCAAGGGGATCCCCGTCCCCATATAGACGAGTTCAATCCCCGCCTCCTGAGCGTAGTCGGTGATCCGGTGGTCCCGGTAGAATTCCTTGTAGAAGACTCTTATGATACCGGAATTGGCGACGAGTTTGAAGCAGGTGAGGCAGGGAGACGCGGTGACGTAGATCTCAGATCCGTCGATGGCAACGCCGTTCTTGGCCGCCTGCGCGACCGCATTGGCTTCGGCGTGCACAGTCCTGACGCAATGATCGTTTTCGAGATCGTGTCCTGCCTCGTCGCAATGGGGCGAACCCCGCAGGCTGCCATTATACCCCGTGGAGAGAATGGTCTTATCCCGGACGATGACCGCGCCGATATGTTTCCTGTCGCATGTGCTCCGTGTGGCGACCTGTTCGGCGATCGCCATGAAATACTCATTCCACGTTACGCGCTTGCTGTCCATGCAGATCCTCTGTATGGTTCATTGGGAAACGGTGCTCCATGATAGCAGGCCGGCGATGCAGTTGCAGGATGCCACGTTCTCTGTGTCAAGCGGTCCGCTTCACGGCACAGGACAAAGCCGCAAGCGTCTCTCAACTAACGCGGCGTTGTCTTTTCCGAAGAACCCCATCGGGGGTAGATCCTGCCGATATGCAGTCGGGACCCGTCATCTGAGCAACACCATCGTGCGTGACTGGACATACGCCCCCGCCTTCAAGCGGCAGATGTACGTCCCACTTGCCAGACCGCTTGCTAAAAAAGTATCCTGATAGCTCCCTGCCGCTCTCCGCTCATTGACCAATACGGCCACCTCCCGCCCCAGCAGATCATAGATTGCCAATTTTACGTCACTGGGGACTGGCAACTGACTACCAACCACTGTCTCTGGATTAAACGGATTCGGATAGTTCTGATAGAGCGCGAACCCCGATGGCAATCGCGATCCTTCGCTGACACTCGTTTTCGCGTCCCGTATGGTATGCGATGCAAACACCGTTTCCTCTTCATCGACGAGTTCCAGAAGTACAGAATCTGTTCCGAACACTGTTACCTTGCCAAAGGCGTTATTGAAGAGCGGCGTTGTCAGTCCCTGCCCTCCCTTGTTCCAGATGTTCATCCCCAGGGACGCAAAGCCTGCAGCGAGCCGCGAGTTCGCAATGTCCAGGCCTCCGGCCATGATCTCAGGCAATCCTGCGTTGGTGCCATCGTCCATCGCGGCGGTGTGCGCGTCGCCGCTCAATACGATCACGTTTGAGATGTTGTGTTGTCGAATCGTATTCAGCAGAGTGTCGACATCAGCCGGAAAACCCACCCATTTGTCACAGAATTCCAACGCGGCGGCGATTGCGCTGGTACCGGGAGGAATGCCGGGGATAGAATTTACCACCGAATCCTGCAGGATCACCCCCAGCAATAATGCGGCCGCCTGCCCCTGGTTGAACGGTACTGAACTGACCAAAAATTTCCACTTTGCTGTGGAGGACTTTAGCCCTTGGACAAGCCATGAGATCTGGTCAGGTCCTGTGCCGGGAGCCGATGGAGAAGCGAGCATCGAATGTCCCGGCGGAGGCTTGTATTGCCACTTTCCGGTTGAGCTGTTGAGTGAGAAGGATTCCAGATTTGGACTTCGTTGCGACCGGAGATCCAACATGAAGAATTCCGCGCTGCCAACCGTGAACTTGTGATAAATGCCCCGACTCTCATTTCCAAGCGGGTACGCAGGCATGTTCTCCCTGTATCCACGTAAACTGTTCTCTCGTGCGCCGGGCGGGTTTGGCAACTCCATGATGGCGAAATTGGACCCGAGAGGATTGGGTCTGAACGGGATGGAATAGGACGAGGTTGTCGCCGACGAATTGTTGTTCATGTAATCATGATCGTCAAACACATAGTCGACCGGCATGGTGCTGATGACACTGTCCATCGGATAGTCCCGGTCGAATCGTGTGAGGTATGATTGTTGCACGAGATCGTAGTTCGCGGAGAAGAAATTATTGTCAACCGGAGGATTGTCCACGGAATCCGGATAACCCCAGTCGCCAACCTGCAGGAACAACGAGGCCCCGGATTTCGAGACTGCATAGAACACATTGCCCCGGGATACCGAAGGAAGCAAGGATCCGCTTTGCTGACAGGAGCCAAAGGCGAACGTGAACGTCGCAGGAGTACCGGGTGCCGGAAAAGTCCTGAAGCTTTGCACAACAGGCTGTGGCATGCCGGCGATCCATGCCCTGTAATGATAGAGCTGATTCGACTCGAGTCCATCCAGGTCTATGAGGACCACATTGTGCCGTTGGTTGTCTGCCCAGGTGGTGGTTCCGAAGCGCGACGGGGTGAACTGGGTGTTGGGGGACAGCTCAATGTTCACACTATCAGCCGTCGCGCTATGTACACGGAAACGCGCCGAATTGGCAGTAACACCCCCCACGGCCATGCTATGGGTCCCG